>JACKKG010000002.1 GCA_020637515.1 Rhodobacter sp.
CGCCGTCTCGTTGAAGTCCTTGATCGGGAACACGGACTGGAAAGTCCCCATGAGACCTTCGCCATCCAGCGGCTTGTCGCTGTCCCCCGACCGCAGGAACAGGTCGTAGGACGACTTCTGCACCTCGATCAGGTTGGGCATCTCCAGGACTTCACGGATCTTGCCGAACATCCGGCGGATGCGCTTCTGACCAACATAGGACTGAGCCATGCTCGGTATCACCTTTCATTTTTTCGCGGGCGCGCCTGCCGTCGGGCCTCGGCGTGGCTGCGCCCCATGCGAAACAGAAGCTGGGGCTCCATTCCTGCCGACCGTCCCACCGGTCCGCTCCCGAGCCCCGGCTGCTTCTGGAAGGGGCGCCCTGCCCCGATGCACACCCGTCGCGACGGGCGCCCCTGCCAGAAACAGCTTTGGCCGGGCCCGGACAACGCCGGACCCAGCCATGTCATGCGGTCAGGGTGCGTCGCACCCCGCCAATTACTTCAGCTCGACCTTGGCGCCAGCCGCTTCGAGCTTTTTCTTGATCTCTTCGGCTTCGGCCTTCGGGGCCTGTTCCTTCACGGCCTTGCCGCCGGCTTCGACCAGGTCCTTGGCTTCCTTCAGGCCCAGACCGGTGATGCCGCGCACTTCCTTGATCACGTTGATCTTGTTGGCGCCGGCGTCGACGAGGATCACGTCGAACTCGGTCTTTTCTTCCACGGCTTCGGCAGCCGCGGCCGGACCGGCGGCCATCATGACAGCGCCGCCAGCGGCGGGCTCGATGCCGTAGTCGTCCTTCAGGATTTGCTTCAGTTCCTGAGCCTGCAGCAGGGTCAGGTTCACGATTTGCTCGGCGAGAGCTTTCAGATCAGCCATTTTTCAGTTCCATTCTAACAGGGTTATGCCGACATGGGGTAAGGTTACGCGCCATGCGGGCCGTAGGTTGCTCAAGCGGCTTCCCGCTCCTCCAGGGTGGAGAGGATGCCCGCGATGTTCGAAGCAGGCGCGCCAATGGCACCAGCGATGTTCGAGGCCGGAGCGCCGATGCACGCCACGACGGAAGCGATGAGCTCCTCGCGCGACGGCAGTTCGGACACGGCCTTCACACCGTTCTGGTCCAGGGCCGTGCCGCCCATGGCCCCGCCAAGGATTTCCAACTTCTTGTTGTCCTTGGCGTAGTCGACAACCACCTTCGCCGCGGCGACGGGGTCCTCGGAATAGGCGAGCACGGTCATGCCCGTCAGAAGGTCACCGATGCTGGCGCAGGGCTTTCCTTCAAGGGCGATCTTGGCGAGCTTGTTCTTGGCAACGCGCACGGCCCCACCGACAGCACGCATCTTCGCGCGCAGGGCCTGCATCTCGGCAACCGTCAGACCCGCGTAGTGTGCAACCACAACCACGCCAGAGCTTTCGAAGATCTGGCCGAGTTCCTCGACCACCGCTTCTTTTTGGGCTCTATCCACAGGTTTGCTCCAAGTTTGGGGGTTGCCCCCCGGCTCATTTGAGCCCCGGCTCCGCCGAAACGGCACCGGGACAGTCGGGTCCGAAAGGAACCGAGGCCAAAACCGCCCGAGGAAACTCCCGCGGTCGCGGGTCCCCAGCCAAATTCGTCTCGTTCCCCATCTCAGGCAGGACATTAAGCCTTGCATGATCCGGGCGGATCAGCGGCAGGGCACCCACCGTCTCGGACAGGACAGGGCGTTTCCGCCCCGCCATCCCCAGGGGCGACCCCGGGGAATTCTGGGCAGGACGGGCGCGAACGCCCATCCTGCGAAACTCACGCCGCGCCCGAGGCCGACGCCAGGTCCACGCTCACGCCCGGACCCATGGTCGAGCTCAGCGAAACCTTTTTCATGTAGGTGCCCTTGGCGCCCGTCGGCTTCGCGCGCGAGACCGCGTCAACGATGGCGCGGACGTTTTCGGCCAGCTTGTCGGCCGGGAACGAGACCTTGCCGACGCCGGCGTGGATGATCCCCGCCTTTTCGACCTTGAACTGGACTTCGCCGCCCTTGGCGTTGGCCACGGCTTGCGCCACGTCCATCGTCACGGTGCCGACCTTGGGGTTCGGCATCAGGTTGCGCGGGCCCAGGATCTTGCCCAGACGACCGACCAGCGGCATCATGTCGGGCGTGGCGATGCAGCGGTCGAAGTTGATCTCGCCGCCCTGGATCGCCTGCATCAGCTCTTCGGCGCCGACGATATCGGCCCCGGCTGCCTGGGCTTCCTCGGCCTTGGCGCCACGGGCGAACACCGCCACGCGGACGGTCTTGCCGGTGCCGTTGGGCAGCGAGACGACGCCGCGGACCATCTGGTCGGCATGGCGCGGGTCAACGCCCAGGTTGATGGCGACTTCGACGGTTTCGTCGAACTTGGCCGAGGCGGCGCCCTTGATCAGGGTCAGCGCGTCTTCGAGCGACACGTTGGTCTTGGTGCCGAAGGCGTCGCGCGCGGCGCGGGTGCGTTTACCGAGCTTGGCCATGACTTACCCCTTGACCTCGATGCCGCAGGACTTGGCCGAGCCGAGGATGATCTGCATCGCGCCTTCGATATCGTTGGCGTTCAGGTCCTTCATCTTCGCTTCGGCGATCTCGCGCACCTGCTTCACGGTGACAAAACCGGCGGTCTCGCGACCGGGTTTCGCCGAGCCCTTGGCGCGGTTGCGCTTGCCGACCGGCTTCAGGCCCGCGGCCTTCTTCAGATACCACGAGGCGGGCGAGGTCTTCAGATCCAGGCTGAACGACTTGTCCTGGTAGTAGGTGATGACCACCGGAATCGGCGCACCCTGCTCCATGTCTGCGGTCTTCGCGTTGAAGTCCTTGCAGAACTGCATGATGTTGATGCCGCGCTGACCCAGGGCCGGACCCACGGGCGGCGAGGGGTTGGCTTGCCCCGCCTTCACTTGCAGCTTCAGCTGCCCGATCACTTTCTTGGCCATGTGGCCGCTCCTTTGTCACAACGCCCGCCGCCGGATCATCCGCTCGCGGGCCTGCTTAGTGGTCCGACCGCACCCGTCGGGTGCCAGCCTCCCACACCAACACTCAGGCGCCCTTGGTCACCTGGGTGAATTCCAGTTCGACCGGCGTCGGCCGGCCAAAGATCGACACCATCACCTTCAGGCGGCCGTTGTCGTCATCGACTTCCTCGACCATGCCCGAGAACCCGTCGAAGGGACCGTCCGAAACCTTGACCTGCTCGCCGATCTCGAAGCGGATCAGGTTGCGCGGCGCGTCCTGGCCTTCCTCGACACGGTTCAGGATCAGGTTCACTTCCTCGTCGCGCATCGGGCTGGGCTTGCCGGGTTGCCCCAGGAAGCCGGTGACGCGATTGATCGAGGTGACCAGGTGATAGCTGCGGTTCGTCATTTCCATGCGGACCAGAACATAGCCCGGCATGAAGCGACGCTCGGAGGTGACCTTCTTGCCGCGACGGACCTCGATCACTTCCTCGGTCGGAACGAGAACCTCTTCGATCTCGTCTTCCATGCCCGCTTCGGAAGCGGCCTGACGGATCGCTTCGGCGACCTTCTTCTCGAAATTCGAGAGCACGCTCACCGAATACCAGCGCTTGGCCATGCGTCTTCCCCGTCAACGGCGAGCCTGACCCGCCCCGAAATTCCCTTTGCGACCAGCAGCTTGCGCTTTTCGTGGTCACGGCTCTCCGGCAGACAAAAAATGTGCGCACCGAATCGGTGCGCGCCATCATGCCGGGTGTTGGTGCTGCACTTATCGCCAAGGACCGACTTGTTCAAGGGGTCATTGGCCGATCCGGGGCCATTGCGGGGTCGCGCGGACGGCCGCGCCGGCGCCCGGCGCCGGTTCAGCTGACCCAGCCGAGAATCGCCGCCAGACCGGTGCGGATCACGAAATCGACCAACGCGAAGAACACCGCGGTCAGGCTGGTCAGCACCAGCACCATCACCGTGCTCACACCGACCTCGCGACGGGTCGGCCAGGAAACCTTGGCGGTTTCCGAGCGCACCTGCTGAAGGAAGGTCAACGGATTGGTCCTGGCCATCTTGGCACCTCTGGGCGATTGAGCGGCCACGCGGGCAGCACGCGGCGGTTGGCGCCCAGATACGCCCGGGGGGAAACGAGTTCAACCCTGCGGGCCGGCGACGCGCAGGAACCCGCCAATGATGACGTTTCTGCAACACTGCACAGTCGAAACGGACGCTGGCGGAAAAAGGCCTGGCAGGGGCAGCAGGGTTCGAACCCGCGACCTACGGTTTTGGAGACCGTCGCTCTACCAGCTGAGCTATACCCCTAGGCCTGAGGCGGGGGTTACGGCAGCGGCGCGGGGAAATCAAGGGGCGTTTTTCGTGTTTCGGCGGGTTCCCAGTCCGGCGACCGGGCGGGGGGTTCGCCCTCGGCCGGCGGCCTTCCAGGCCGCAGCCCTCGGGCGACCGGGCGCGGCGCTGACGCGCCGCGCGCAAGGGGGCCTTGCGCCCCCTCTTCGCTGCGCGAATTCACCCCCGCAGGATATTTGGGGCACAAAGAAGGACCGGGACGGGGCCGGGGGGCCGGGGGACGGGGCCAATCCGGCCGGGCGCCACCCGGTTGCCAAGCCGCGCCCTGGACCCTACACCAAGGGGATCGTTTCGCGAGGATCCCATGCTGGCCGGAAAGCGCATACTTCTGATCATCGGCGGCGGTATCGCGGCCTACAAGTCGCTGGAACTGATCCGCCTGCTGAAGGCACAGGGCGCCACCGTCACGCCGGTGCTGACCCGGGCCGGGGCCGAGTTCGTTACCCCGCTGTCGGTCGCCGCGCTGGCCGGCGCGCCAGTGCATCAGGACCTGTTCGACCTGACGGCCGAGGCCGAAATGGGCCATATCCAGTTGAGCCGCGCCGCCGATCTGGTGGTTGTCGCGCCCGCCACCGCCGATCTGATGGCGCGGATGGCCGGGGGGCTGGCGAATGACCTGGCGTCCACATTGCTGATGGCGACGGACAAGCGGGTCCTGATCGCGCCGGCGATGAACGTGCGCATGTGGCAGCACCCGGCCTTGCAGCGCAATCTGGCGCAACTGGTCGCCGACGGGGTCCTGTGCGTCGGCCCCGACAGCGGCGACATGGCCTGCGGCGAGCATGGGCCGGGGCGTCTGGCCGAGCCGCGCGCGATCCTGGCGGCGATCGGGGCGGCGATCGGGGCGGCGCTGGCGGACGGGCCGCTCAAGGGGCGGCACGTCCTGGTGACCTCGGGCCCCACGCACGAGCCGATCGACCCGGTGCGCTACATCGCCAACCGCTCGTCGGGCCAGCAGGGTGCCGCCCTGGCCGAGGCGCTGCGCGATCTGGGGGCGCGCGTGACCTTCGTCACCGGGCCGGCCACCGCGCCGCCGCCCGGGGGCGTGACGCTGGTCCGGGTCGAGACCGCGCGCGAGATGCTGGCCGCGGTCGAGGCCGCGCTGCCCGCCGACGCCGCCGTCTTTGCCGCCGCCGTCGCCGACTGGCGGGTGAAGAACGCGGCAGGGCAGAAGATGAAGAAGCAGGCGGGCGCCCCCCTGCCCGTTCTGGAATTCGCCGAAAACCCCGACATCCTGGCCACCATCAGCCACCATGCGCGGCGTCCCGGGCTAGTCGTCGGCTTTGCCGCCGAAACGGAAACCGTGGTCGCCCACGCCCAGGCCAAGCGCCTGCGCAAGGGCTGCGACTGGATCGTGGCCAACGATGTCTCGCCCGCCAGCGGCATCATGGGCGGCGCCGAGAATGCCGTGCATCTGATCACCGCCGACCGGGTCGAGGACTGGCCGCGCCTGCCCAAGCCCGAGGTCGCACGCCGACTGGCCCTGCGAATCGCCGAGGCCCTGTCGGGCGCGGTGTCGTCATGAGCGTGCTCATCAAGGTGCGGCGCGAGGACTGGGCCGATCCGGCGATCGCCCTGCCGGCCTATGCGACCCCGGGATCGGCCGGCGCCGACATCCGCGCCAACCTGCGCCCCGAGGACCGCGCGAGCGGCTTCACCCTGGATCCCTGGCAGCGCGCGCTGTTGCCGGCAGGGCTGATCGTCGAGATCCCCGAGGGCTATGAAATCCAGGTGCGGCCGCGCTCGGGACTGGCGCTGAAGCACGGGATCACCCTGCCCAACACGCCGGGCACCATCGACAGCGATTATCGGGGACCCGTGGGCGTGCCGCTGATCAACCTGTCCGACACGCCCTACACCATCCACCACGGCGAGCGCATTGCCCAGATGGTCGTGGCGCCCGTGGTTCAGGGGCGCTTTGCCGAGGTCGCCGTGCTGGGGGAAACGGGGCGGGGCGCGGGTGGATTCGGCTCGACCGGGCGGGGGTAGGCATGCAGGTTCTGCTGCTGGCGCTGGTGTTGTTCGCCGTCGGAACGGCGCTGAAGGTGCCGATGCGAGTCAGGCTGGGGATGCTGGCGCTGCTATGGCTGGCGGTGGTGATCGGGCACCTGCTGCTTCCGGCGACGCATCCGCTGCGCGTGGCCAACGGTGGCGACGCACGGCCCTGGCTGGTGCTGGCGATGGCGGTGCTGGCGGTCTGGGCCTATCGCGCGGGCCTGCGCCGGCTGCGGTCGCGGGCGGCGACAGCGGCGGCGGCGGCGGCGACTACGGCGGCCGGTCACGGGCCGGCGAAGGCGCCGCCGTTCTCTGAGGCCGAGCTGGGCCGGTATGCGCGCCACATGATGCTGCGCGAGATCGGCGGCCCGGGTCAGAGGCGGCTCAAGGACGCGAAGGTGCTGGTGATCGGCGCGGGGGGGCTGGGCTCTCCGCTGCTGCTGTATCTGGCGGCGGCGGGCGTGGGCACGATCGGCGTGATCGACGACGATCTGGTCGAGGGATCGAACCTGCAACGTCAGGTGATCCATACCGATGCGCGGATCGGCACCCCAAAGGTCTTTTCCGCGCAGATGCAGATGGAGGCGCTGAACCCCTTCATTACCGTGCGCCCCTATCACCGCCGCCTGACCGAGGCGGACGCCGGCGCGCTGTTCGCAGGCTATGATCTGGTCCTGGACGGGACCGACAATTTCGACACGCGCTATCTGGCGAATCGGGTGGCGGCGCGCCAGGGAACGCCGCTGATCGCCGCCGCGATCACCCAGTGGGAAGGGCAGATTGCCCTCTATGATCCGGTGCGGGGCGGGCCGTGTTACGAATGCGTGTTCCCTGAACGCCCGGCCCCGGGGCTGGTGCCCAGTTGCGCCGAGGCCGGTGTGGTCGCCGCGCTGCCCGGGGTGATGGGATCGATGATGGCGCTGGAGGCGATCAAGCTGCTGACCGGCGCGGGCGAGGGTCTCAGGGGCGCGATGCTGATCTATGACGGGCTCTATGCCGAATCGCGGCGCATCACCACGAGATCGCGCACGGGGTGCCCGGTCTGCGGCGGGATGCACGGCTAGAGCGGCTTTTCCATGTAGACGCGCGGCAGGCCCCGTTCGGTGACACGGTGCGTCTCGTGGTAGCCCGCCGCCGCGTAGATGCGCCGGTTTCGCGTCATCTTCTCATGCGTATAGAGCCGGATGCGGGTGTGGCCCAGGGCCCGAGCCTGGGCCTCGGCCCGGGTCAGCAGGGTGCGGCCGAGGCCCTGACCGTGCAGCGCGGGCGCGACGGCGATGTTGTCGAGAAGCAGCGCGTCGGGTTGGGGGATCAGCACCAGAAGGCCGAGGATATGCCCCGCGCGTTCGACCACCTGAACGCGGTGCGCGGCGACGAGAGCGCCGTAATCGTCCTGCATCGGGCCGGGACACTGGCCGAATTCGGCGACATAGGGGCCATAGGCGGCGGGGACCAGCGCCTCGATCGCGGGGCGGTCGCCGGGACTGGCGGGGCGCAGCCCCGCGATCGTCACCGGGTGCGGCGGGGGGCTGCCGCCCCCCGCACCCCCCGCTTCAAGGGGGGCACGCCCCCCTTGAAAGTCCCCGTGCGTATTGGCGACAAGATGAGGATCATCCGATCACGCCGCGGGGCGTTTCGCCCATCTGGGCGCGGTGCAACAGGAACTGGTCGAGCAGCACGCAGGCCATCATCGCCTCGCCCACAGGCACGGCGCGAATCCCGACGCATGGGTCGTGGCGGCCCCTGGTCACGACCTGGGTGTCCTGACCGTCCAGGGTGACGGAACGGCGCGGCGTCAGGATCGAGGAGGTGGGTTTCACGGCAAAGCGCACCACCACGTCCTGCCCGGTGGCGATCCCGCCCAGGATCCCGCCCGCATGATTGGACAGGTAGTGCGGGGTGCCGTCGCGCATGTGGATTTCGTCCGCGTTCGCGACCCCGGTGAGCGCGGCGGCGGCGAAGCCTTCGCCGATCTCGACCCCCTTGACCGCGTTGATGCTCATCATCGCGGCCGCCAGTTCGCTGTCGAGCTTGGCGTAGATCGGCGCGCCCAGGCCCGCTGGGACGCCGCGCGCCACGACCTCGACCACGGCGCCCACGGAATTGCCGTCCTTGCGCAGCGCGTCGAGATCCGCGGCCCAGAGGCCGGCGGTTTCGGCATCGGGGCCCCAGAACGGGTTGCGGTCGATTTCGGCCCAGTCGAAACGCGCGCGGTCGATCGCGCGCGGTCCCATCTGCACCATGTAGCCCGTCACCGACAGCCCCGGCACCAGCGCCGTCAGCACCTGCCGCGCGACGCCGCCCGCCGCCACCCGTGCCGCCGTTTCGCGCGCCGAGGACCGCCCGCCGCCGCGCGGATCGCGGATGCCGTATTTCTGCCAATAGGTGATGTCGGCGTGTCCCGGGCGGAAGCTGCGGGCGATGTCCGAGTAATCCTTGGACCGCTGATCGGTGTTGCGGATCATCAGCTGGATCGGCGTGCCGGTGGTGCGCCCCTCGAAGACGCCGGACAGGATCTCGACCGTGTCGTCCTCGCGCCGCTGGGTGGTGAAGCGGTTCTGCCCGGGTTTGCGCCGATCCAGCCAGGGCTGGATATCGGCCGCGTCCAGCGGCACGCCGGGCGGACACCCATCGACCGTCGCCCCCAGCGCCGGGCCGTGACTTTCGCCCCAGGTGGTCACGCGGAACAGATGGCCGAAACTGTTGAACGACATGGGCGCCCCCTTTGCTGGCGCCCGTCCTAGCCGCCCGGGGCGCGCCGCTCAAGTGCCGTTTTCCGCCGCCGCTTGCCCGCGTCCGCGGCCTAGGACCCGGTCAGCGTGAAGGGCAGCGCGATCGTCGCCGTGTCGTCCGAGGCCAGGTCGTGCAGCACATACTCGACCCGATAGTCGCCAGCGGGTGCGCCCCTCAGGTTCAGCGTGAGGGTCAGGTAGAACTCGCGGTTGCGCGCCCGGCTGGTCAGTTCCTGCCGCTGAAAGGCCGGCTGGCTGGCGACGATGGCGCCGGCGCCATCGCGCAGGACCACGTCGATGCTGAAACCGAAGGTCCATGTCCCGTCGCCGTTGCCACGCCAGCCAAAGCCCATCGGCTCGGCATAGAGGATCAGCGGCTCGGACGGGGCAAAGACCGCCGAGGCGCGCGGGTCATAGAGGCCGAAGCCCTCGGCCTCGCGGGTCACGAAGGTGACCGAGCGCGCCGTGAGCGGCATCTGGTCCCAGGCGGCGATGGCGGCGGCTTCCGCCCGGTCATAGGCAGCGAGGTCCTGGGCCGTGGCCGGCAGGACGCCCAGGGGCAGCGCCAAGAGCGCGGCGGACAATAGCAAGCGAAGCATTGGCATCCTTTCGCGTCGGCGTCAGAAAACGGCGGCGACGTCATACATCACCGGCTCGAACCGGGCGCACATCGCCGAGATGACGCGGTTGCGCTCGCGCATCTCGGGCGTGCGCAGCATCGCCTGGAAATCGCCGCGCTTCTGCCAGCGTGAATAGGTGGAAATCCGCGTCTGCGCGTCGTTCACATGGATCGCGCCGCCCAGAAAGCCGGGCTGATGGCGGATCACCTTGTCATAGGCATCGGTCAGCGCGTCCAGAACGTCCGAGCAGGTGCCGGGCGTCATCTCGAAAGTGGACACGACCGTCTGGCCGTCGAAATCCGGGGTGATGGTCAGGGACATGGTTTCCTCCAATGGCTGAGGCCATGGTGCCCCCTTGCGGCGCCGGGCGAAAGGGTTATGTTGCGCCTTACCTCGGGGTGCCGGCTTGAACCGGCTGAGATGCGGATGACCGCGGACCCGTTGAACCTGAACCGGTTAAGACCGGCGGAGGGAAGGTGACAGGTTGATCCTCCACCCCGACCCCGCCCGTCGCAATGGAGGAAAGACATGACCCGTTCCATCCTTGCCGCGGGACTGCTGTGCGTTTTCACGCATGCGGCCCTGGCAGACACACCCGTCTTGCACGTCCTGACCTATGACAGCTTTGCCAGCGACTGGGGCCCCGGCCCCCAAGTCGAGTCCGCGTTCGAGGCCGAATGTGGCTGCGACCTGGTGTTCGACACCGCGGGCGACGGCGCCGCGGTGCTGGCCCGGCTGATGCTGGAGGGCGCGCGCACCGACGCCGATGTCGTGCTGGGCCTGGACACCAACCTGACGGCGCAGGCGACGCAATCGGGCCTGTTCGCGCCGCACGGACAGACCCCGGCGCTGGACCTGCCCGTGGATTGGTCCGATCCGCTGTTCGTGCCCTTCGACTGGGGCTGGTTCGCCTTTGTCTATGACAGCACGCGCGTGACCAACCCGCCGGCCAGCTTTCGCGAGCTGATCGCCAGCGACCTCAGCGTGGTGATCGAGGACCCGCGCTCGTCCACGCCGGGGCTGGGGCTGCTGATGTGGGTCAAGGCCGCCTATGGCGACGAAGCCGCCGACATCTGGCGCGGGCTGGCGCCGCGCATCCTGACCGTCACACCGGGCTGGAGCGAGGCCTACGACCTGTTCCTGAACGGCGAGGCCGACATGGTGCTCAGCTACACGACCTCGCCCGCGTATCACCTGATCGCCGAAGGCGACGCGACCAAGGCCGCCGCCCGCTTTTCCGAGGGGCACTACCTGCAAATCGAGGTCGCGGGCATGGTCGCGACGACCGACCAACCCGAACTGGCGCGCCGCTTTCTGGCGTTCATGACCTCGGACGCGTTCCAGTCGGTCATCCCGGAAACGAACTGGATGTATCCCGCCGTCACCCCCGCGAACGGGCTGCCCGACGGGTTCGACACGCTGATCCAGCCCGACCCGTCGCTGCTGCTCGCGCCCGAGGCGGCGCTGGCGGCGCGGGACCCGGCGCTGGCCGAGTGGCGGAATGCGCTGGCGCAGTGACCCCCCGGTCTGGCCCCTGGCCGCCGCCCTTGTGGCGGCGGTGCTGGTGGCCCTGAACCTGGGGGCGCTGGGCGCCGTTCTGTGGCGCGCCGAATCGACGCAGGGGTTGCAGCCGGCCGACTGGGCCGCGCTGCGCTTCACCGTGCTGCAAGCCGCGCTGTCGGCGCTGCTGTCGGTGGCGCTGGCGGTGCCGGTCGCGCGCGCGCTGGCGCGCCGCCGCTTTGCCGGGCGCGGGGCTCTGATCGCGGTCATGGGCGCGCCGTTCCTGCTGCCGGTGCTGGTCGCCGTGTCGGGCTTGCTGGCGGTCTTTGGCCGCAACGGGCTGCTGAACGAGGCGCTGGCCGCGCTGGGATTGGCGCGGATCGGCATCTACGGGTTGCACGGCGTGGTGCTGGCGCATGTGTTCTTCAACCTGCCGCTGTCGGTGCGCCTGCTCTTGCAAGGCTGGGGGCGCATTCCGGCCGAGCATCTGCGCCTGGCGCAGTCGCTGGGCTTTGGCGCGCGCGCCCGGTTCCGCCTGATCGAGGGCCCGATGCTGGCCCGTGTCCTGCCCGGGGCACTGGCGGCGGTGTTCCTGATCTGCCTGACCTCGTTCGCGGTGGCGCTCGTGCTGGGCGGGGGACCGGCAGCGACCACGCTGGAACTGGCCATCTATCAGGCCTTTCGCTTCGATTTCGACCTGGGCCGCGCGGCGCTTCTGGCGCTGATGCAGGCGGGTGTCGGCGGGCTGGCGCTGGCGGCCCTGGCGCTGGTGCCGCTGCCCGGATCGGCGCTGGCCAGTCTTGACCGCACGGCCCCCGCCCCGCCCGGCGGCCTGGCGCGGGGCCTCGATTCACTGGCGATCGCGGCCGCCGCACTGTTCCTTCTGGTGCCGCTGGCGGTGGTTCTGCTGCGCGGCGTGCCGCATCTGGCGGCGATGCCGGTCACCGTCTGGGCCGCGGCCGGGCGGTCGCTGGCGGTGGCGCTCGGCTCCACGTTGCTGCTGGCGGGTTTTACGCTCGCCCTGACCCTGGCCGGACGGGCCCGCCGCTGGCCCGAGGGGTTGGGCATGGCTGCTCTGGTCGCCTCGCCGCTGGTGATCGGCACCGGGCTGTTCATCGTGCTCAATCCCCTGGTTGCCCCCGCGACCCTGGCGCTGCCGGTCACCGCGCTGGTCAACGCCGCCATGGCCCTGCCCTTTGCGCTGCGCGCCACCCTGCCCGCCGCCCGCCAGGCCGAGGCCGATTTCGCCCGCCTCTCGGCCGCGCTGGGTCTGTCCGCGCGCGCGCATCTGCGGCTGGTCCTGTGGCCCCGGTTGCGCCGCCCGATGGGCTTTGCGCTGGGGCTGGGTGCGGCCCTGTCGATCGGTGACCTGGGTGTCATCGTGCTGTTCGGGCAAACCGGAACCGAAACCTTGCCCATGGCCATGCAACGGCTGATGGGCGCCTATCGCAGCGATGCCGCGCAGGGCGTGGCGGTGCTGCTGCTGGCGCTTGCGCTGGGCGCCTTTGTGCTGGTGGAACGCCTGGTCGGAGGCCGCGATGCTGACGCTTGAATCCCTGTCGATCGTGCAGGACGACTTTCGCCTTGAGGCCGACCTCGGCGTGCCGATGGGCGCGCGTGTCGCGGTCATGGGGCCGTCGGGGGCCGGAAAATCGACGCTGATGGGCGCGCTGGCCGGGTTCGTGCCGCTTGCCGCAGGGGCGATCCGCTGGCAGGGCACGCGCATCGACGGGCTGCCCCCCGCGCGCCGACCGCTCAGCATCCTGTTCCAGGATCACAACCTGCTGCCCCATCTCAGCGTTTTCGACAATGTCGCGCTGGGCCTCGACCCCGATCTGCGGCTCGGCCCCGACGATCGTGCCGCGGTGCTGCGCGCCCTGGCCGACACAGGGCTCGGGGGGCTCGAGTCGCGCAAGCCCGCGCAGCTTTCGGGCGGGCAGATCAGCCGCGCGGGCCTTGCCCGGGTGCTGTTGCGCGCGCGCCCCCTGATGTTGCTGGACGAACCCTTTGCCGCGCTGGGGCCGGCGCTGAAATCCGCGATGCTGGACCTGGTTGGCCGGATCGCCGCGGAAACCGGCGCAACGGTGCTGATGATCACCCACGATCCGGCGGATGCGCTGCGGCTGTGCGACCAGACCTTGCTGGTGGCCGAGGGGCGCGCCCATCCCCCGGCGCCGACACGGGCGCTGCTGGACAACCCGCCGCCGGCGTTGGCCGCCTATCTGGGGCGTTGACCCCTGCGCGGGCGCCTCTTCCGGCCCGGATCAAAGCCCGCAGGCCCGGCGTAGCGCGCTGCGCGCGGTGCCGCTGCCGTTCAACCCCAGCCGGGTCACCAACGTGCCCGAGGGGGTCTGCACCTCCATCCGGGTGCCCCAGCCGAACGCCTCGAGGAAATCCTGTTCCAGCCCGCCGCTGACCTGCCACTGCCGGCCGGCGGGCTCATAGGCCAGGACGCGCTCGAACCGCTGGCCGTCCACGACCAGCACGACGGGCTGGTCCTTGCCCTCGGGGCCGGGAGGCAGCGCGTCACCGAAATACTGGCTGAAGCGGATCCCGCCCTCGGGTGCGTCGGGCCGGCACCAGAAGGTCAGCCGGCCGTCGTGGTTGTCCCCCTCGGCGCTGACCTCGACCGCGTCGCGGCCGGCGGTCCAGACCATCCAGGTGCCGGGCGCGACAAAGCGGAAGTTGTCGGGCTCGCCCCAGCGGCCGACGGCGACCCATTGCGCCGCGGCAGGCAAACCGCCCAGGCCGGCGGCCAGCGTCGTCAGGCAGAAAACGGCAACTTTCATGCGAAAACCCGTGCGTTTCGTGCAAACCTAGCCAAGCCCAGCGCCCCTTGCCAGAGCCCCGGAATGCAAAACGCGCCCCAGGGGGCGCGTTTCACGGGTCTGTGATCCGGGTCGGATCAGCTGTTCTTGGCCTGATCCTTGACCGGCGCCCACAGGCGCTTGTTGGTCAGGTAGAGCAGCGAAGCCAGCAGCACAAGGAAGACGACGCCGACAAAGCCCCACATCTTGCGCTGAACCAGATGCGGTTCGGCGGCCCACATCAGGAAGGCGGCGACGTCCTGCGCCATCTGGTGCTCGGTCGCCTCGGTCCCGTCCGAGTATTCGACCAGCCCGTCCGACAGGATCGGAGGCATGGCGACATTGCCGCCAAAGGCCGCGTTCTCGTAGAAGATCGCGCCGCCCTGTTCGGTTTCCTGACCGGTGAAGCCGGTCACGAACGAGGCGATGTATTCCGGGCCGCCCATGCCGTGCAGAAGCTGGTTGATGCCCAGCCCATAGGGGCCGTGGAAGCCCGCGCGCGCCTTGGCCATCAGGCTGAGGTCGGGCGCGTTCTCCAGCGACGAGCCGGGGAAGTGGTCGGGCGCGCCGGCGGTGCGATAGCCGCCCTGGCCGTCCGGCACCTCATGCTCGGCCGCGAAGGCGCGCATGATGTCGGGGTCCAGGCCGGGGCCGGTCGCATCGGTGAGCGAACGGAACGTCACCAGCTCCAGGCCGTGACAGGCCGAGCAGACCTCGTTGTAGACCTGAAGGCCGCGCTGAAGCTGCGCGCGGTCATAGGTGCCGAAGGGGCCCTCGAACGAGAAGGCGTAGTCATGGATATGACCGCCTTCCGCCGCCATCACCGGCGCGGTGCACAGCGCCGCGACCGTCAGGGTCGAAAGGGCAAGTTTGCGGATCATGGTATTCACCTCTTCCTCTCGATCACTCGGCCGGGATCTGCTCGGGCGCGGGGCCCGATTTCTTGGCGTGCGCTTTCACGGTCGCCTTGAAATCCTGCTCGATCGTGGCCGGCGGGGTGGTCGGACGCTCCAGCACGCCCAGCAACGGCAGGATCACCAGGAAATAGGCGAACCAGTATGCCGCACCGATCAGCGCGATGTTGGTGTAGATGCCCTCGGCCGGCATGGAACCGGCCCACATCAGCACGACGAAGTCCACCACCAGCAGCCAGAAGAACGACTTGAACATCGGGCGGAACCGTCCCGAACGCACCGACGAGGTGTCCAGCCAGGGCGTCAGCGCCAGCACCAGGATCGCGCCGAACATCGCCAGCACGCCAAAGAACTTGGCGTCGATGATGCCGAAGCTGACCCAATGCGCCGCGATCACGACCCAGACATCCGCGGTAAAGGCGCGCAGGATCGCGTAGAATGGCAGGAAATACCATTCGGGCACGATATGCGCCGGGGTCTGCATCGGGTTCGCCAGACGGTAGTTGTCGGGGTGGCCCAGGAAGTTCGGCATGAAGGCGACGATCGCCCAGAACACCAGCAGCACGACGACCAGCGCGAACAGGTCCTTGATGACGAAATAGGGCCAGAAGGGCAGCGTGTCCTTCTCGGCTTCCTCTTTCGATCCCTTGCGCACGTCGATGCCGGCGGGATTGTTGTTGCCCGTGGTGTGGAAGGCCCAGATGTGCAGGATCACCAGACCGGCGATCACGAAGGGCAGCAGGTAGTGCAGCGAGAAGAAGCGGTTCAGCGTATAGTTGCCGACCGCCGGTCCGCCCAGCAGCCATTCCTGGATGGTCGGGCCGATGCCCGGGATCGCCCCGAACAGGCCGGTGATCACCGTGGCGCCCCAGAACGACATCAGCCCCCAGGGCAGCACATAGCCCATGAAGCCGGTCGCCATCATCGCCAGGTAGATCAGCATGCCGATGATCCAGGTCACCTCGCGCGGGGCCTTGTAGCTGCCGTAGTAGAGGCCGCGGAAGATGTGGATATAGACCGCGAAGAAGAACAGCGAGGCGCCGTTGGCGTGCAGGTAGCGCAGCATGTAGCCGCCGTTCACGTCGCGCATGATATGCTCGACCGAATTGAACGCCATCGTCGATTCCGGCGTGTAGTGCATCACCAGAACGATACCGGTGACGATCTGCAACACCAGGCAGAACGCCAGGACGATACCCCAGATCCACCACCAGTTCAGGTTCTTGGGGGTGGGGATCATCAGGGTATCATAGATCAGCCCGACGATCGGCAGGCGGCGGTCAAGCCACTTCTCCAGGCCGGTCTTGGGCTCGTAATGGTCGTGGGGAATCCCGGACATGCCTCGTCTCCCTTAGCCGAGCTGGATGGTGGTGTCGTCGACAAAGGCGACAACGGGGATATGCAGGTTCTGCGGCGCCGGACCTTTGCGGATGCGGCCCGCGGTGTCATAGTGCGACCCGTGGCAGGGGCAGAACCAGCCGCCGAAATCGCCGGCGCCGTTGCCCAGCGGGACGCAACCCAGGTGGGTGCACACGCCGGTCATGATCAGCCATTCTTCCTTGCCGGGGGTGGTCCGGTTTTCGTCGGTGGCCTCGGCTGTGGACGGGAGATTCGCGTTCTCGGCGGTCGGATCGACCAGATCGCTCAGCGCCACCGCACGGGCGGCGTCGATCTCGTCCTGGGTGCGGTGGCGAATGAACACCGGCTTGCCCAGGAAGTTCACGGTCAGCTGCGTGCCGACGGCAACGCCACTGATGTCGACGAAGATCGAAGACAGGGCCTGCACGTCAGCCGAGGGATTCATCTGGTTGACCAGCGGCCAGACGGCCGCCCCTGTCGCCACGGCGCCCGCACCGGCGGTCGCGTAATACAGAAAATCCCGGCGAGTGCCTGCGTTGTCGTCTGCTTGGGACACGAGCATTCTCCATTTCAAGGTCATGGGTCCGGCAGATACGCCGAAACGAGCCGCAGTGTCCTGCAGCCTCCAAGCCGGGTGTTTAACGGCGATTTGAACGTCCGTCCAGCCGCGAAAATGGGGAATTATGCCGCACCATGGCCTCTGGGGTGCGGGCGTGCCGTCGCCCGGCACACCGTTCAGATAAGCCGCAAAAGCCCTGCTGCAAGGGTTGCCGCGAAGCCGCCGAAGAACAGCCCGACGCCCAGATTGATCCAGGGCGCGGCGTGAAGAAAGGCGCGCGCGGCCGGCGCGGTCGAAAAGGCCAGCGCATAAAGCGCGTGCACGCCGCCCGCGACGATGCACGATCCCAGGCACAGCAGCGCCACGTCGGCCGGGCTGGCCTGGGCGACGGGAAAGATCGCCGTCATCGTCAGCCAGGTCGTCAGTGCCTTGGGGTTGGCCAGCAGAATCGACACCGACCGCAGCAGGCCCCCGGTCAGGGTCACCCCTGCCCGCCCCTGCGGCGCGGGCGGTGCACGATTGCGGCGCGCGGCGATGCCGGCGCGCGCCCGGCTCAGGTAGCGGCTGGCGAACCACAGCAGCAGGCCAATGGCGACCAGGGTCAGAAGCATCCGCGCCACCGGCAACGCCGCCAGCAGCGCGGATACCCCCAGCACCATGCCCAGGCACCACACGGTGATGCCCAGGCCGGTGCCCAGCGCCGCGCCCAGCGCCGCCCTCCGCCCCGACCCGATCGCCAGTGCGATCGTGTTCAGCACGTTGGGTCCGGGCGTGGCGACATTCATCACCAGAAACCCCCACGCCGCCAGATAGGCCGACGCGGGCAACAGCGATGCCCCCATGATGCCCCCCGTCAGGCGGCGGGCGGCAGGGTCGCCTGCATCGCGGCGCGTTGCGCAAAGCGCGCCTCCCACGCGGCGAGGGCGGGACGGCCGGCGCGCCAGTCGCGGGCCGCGTGGCGGAAGTCCAGATAGGTGAGCGCGCAGCCGACGGCGATCTGGCCCATGCACAGGGGCCCTTCGAGATGCGCCATCCAGCGTTCCTCGATCGCGTCGAGGGCGCGGGCAATCTTGGCCCACTGCCCCTCGATCCATTCGGGCAATTGTTGCGCGGGCGTGCGCAGCGCGGTCTCGTAGCGCATGAGGATCGCCGCATCCAGGATGCCGTCGGCGGTGGCTTCCAGCGTCAGGACCTCCCACAGGCGGGCGCCCTCGGGATAGAGCGCCGGGCCCGACCCGGCCAGTGTCGCCAGGTAACGGCAGATCACCCGGCTGTCGTAAAGGGTGCAGCCGTCGGGCCGTTCCAGCGCCGGGATCTTGCCCAACGGGTTCGCCCCCAGCGGCATCGAGCCGGGATCGACGGGCGAGCCCATGGCGCCTTGCAGCGTCACTGTCGCCTCTTGCCCGGTTTCCTTCAGCAACACCAGAACCTTGCGCGCGTAGGGAGAGGTCGGGCTGTAGTGAAGTCTCATCATCTGGGGGCCTCGTTGACTGTGATCGACGCGACGCTATCACAGCGCGCGGGCCTGTCCATGCCCCATCCACGGGCTTGCAGCCGGGGCGCGGGGGCCGTTAACTGCGCGCATGGCAGGCAAACGCAGAAACAGGAAGACGTCGAAACCGCGGCTGCTGGACCGCGCGGCGATGGGGCTGCGGCGGCTGGCGCGCTGGGCTGCGCTGGCCGCCTCGGGTGTGGCGGCGTTGCTGGTGGCGTGGATCGCGCTCTATCGGGTGGTCGATCCGCCGGGGGGCCTCTACATGTGGGGCGAATCGCGGCGCCTGGGCGGCATCACCCAGGAATGGGTCGATTTCGACGCCATCGCGCCGGTGATGGCGCGCTCGGTCGTTGCCGCCGAGGACGTGAATTTCTGCAACCACTGGGGGTTCGACCTGCGCGCGATCCGCGCGGCCCTTGCCGAGGGCGCGGATCGCGGCGCCTCGACCATCACCCAGCAAGTGGTGAAGAACACCTTTCTGTGGCACGGGCGCAGTTGGCTGCGAAAGGCGCTCGAGGCGGTCATGACCCCGCTAGTCGAAATCCTGTGGCCCAAACAGCGCATACTCGAGGTTTACCTGAACCTGGCGGAATTCGACGAGGGCATTTTTGGCGTGCAGGCCGCCGCGCAACGCTACTTTGCCCGCGACGCGCGCGCGCTGACGGCGCAGGAGGCCGCGCTGCTGGCCGCCGTGCTGCCCGCGCCGCAAACCCGCGACGCGGCGCGGCCCGACGGGTTCCTCGGCCGCAGGGCCGCATCGATCGCCGACGGCGCCGCGACGATTGCGCGCGACAACCGCTCGGCCTGTTTCGGCGGTTGAAATTCCCGGCCGTCGCGTGCAAAGGGATAGGGTCCAGCCCCGAGCCGCCATGCAAGCCGCGCCCTATCAACTGCACCACGTCGCGCTGTCGCCCTTTTGCCGCAAGGTGCGGCTGACGCTGGCGGAAAAGCGCATCCCCTTCACGCTGAAGGAAGAACGCTATTGGGAAGGCGGGACCGAGTTCCTGCGCCTGAACCCTGCGGGCAAGGTGCCGATCCTGCGCTACGAGGGTCGGCTGCTGACCGAAAGCCAGGCGATCTGCGAATTCCTGGACGAGGTTCACCCCGCCCCCGCCCTGATGCCCGAAGACCCGGCCGGGCGCTACGAGGTGCGCCGCCTGTGCGCCTGGTTCGACGACAAGTTCCACACCGAGGTGACGGCAAACCTGCTCTACGAGCGGGTGAACAAGAAGATCATGGGCCGAGGCTACCCCGATTCCGAGAAGATCAAGCTGGGCTCGGCGCGGATCAAGTATCACCTGGATTACCTGGGCTGGCTGCTGGAGCACCGCCGCTGGATCGCCGGCAACGCGATGACGCTGGCCGATTTCGCCGCCGCGGCGCATCTGAGTTGCCTGGATTACATCAACGACATCGATTGGGAGCGGGCGCCGGCGGTGAAGGCCTGGTATCAGACGATCAAGTCGCGCCCCGCCTTTCGACCGCTGCTGGCCGACCAGGTCCCGGGCTTTCCCCCGCCCCGGCGCTATGCCGATCTCGATTTCTGAACCCTGCCCGGCGCGGCGCGGGGGCATCGAGCCCCGCGCCCGTGTGCCACGGGCAGGGGGGCTGTCAGCCCCCCTCGCGCCAAGGCGCTCACCCCCCGAGGATATTTCCGGCACAAAGAAGGGGCGAGGACATGTCGCTGACCGCCGCCTTGCGGGCGCAGGCGCTGGCCGAGGGGTTCTCGGCGATGGGTGTCACGCGGCCCGACGCGATCCCCGAGGCCGCCGGGCGGCTGGCGCGATTCGTGGCCGAGGGGCGCCACGGCCAGATGGGATGGATGGCAGAGCGGATGACCTGGCGGGGCGATCCCGCCGCGTTGTGGCCCGAGGCCCGGTCGGTGGTGATGCTGGCCGAGGTCTATTCTCCGGACGACGACCCGATGACCGCGATCGCGCGGCCAGAGGCGGGGGCGATCAGCGTCTATGCGCGAAACCGCGACTACCACGACGTGGTGAAGAAGCGGTTGAAGCGGCTGGGCCGCTGGCTGATCGAACGCGCGGGGGGCGAGATCAAGGTCTTTGTCGATACCGCGCCGGTGATGGAAAAGCCGCTGGCCGCCGCCGCGGGTCTGGGTTGGCAGGGCAAGCACACCAATCTGGTGAGCCGCGCGTTGGGGAACTGGTTCTTTCTGGGCGCGATCTTCACCACGCTGGCGCTGGACCACGACGCGCCGGGCGTGGATCGCTGCGGCGCGTGCCGGGCCTGTCTGGATGCCTGCCCGACGGGGGCCTTTCCCGCGCCCTACCAGATCGATGCGCGGCGCTGCATTTCGTATCTGACGATCGAACATCACGGTCCCGTGGACCCGGCTCTTCGCCCGGGTCTGGGGAACCGCATCTACGGGTGCGACGATTGTCTGGCGGTCTGCCCGTGGAACAAGTTCGCGGTCCGGGCGCGCGAGGTCCGCTACGCGGCGCGCGCGGACCTGATCGCGCCGCCGCTGGCCGACCTGGCCGCGTTGGACGACGCCGGGTTTCGCGCGCGCTTCTCGGGCTCGCCCATCAAGCGGATCGGGCGGGACCGATTCGTGCGCAATGTGCTCTATGCCATCGGCAACAGCGGGTCCCCCCGGCTGGCCGGGGCGGCGCGGGATCGGCTGGCGGATGCTGACGACACGGTGCGCGATGCCGCCCGCTGGGCCTTGTCACGTCTCGAGACATGACAGCGCCTGGGGCCAGGCTTCGACATCGGCAAGCGTCTTGTCGCGGCAAAAGGCGTTGCAAAAGCCCAGCACCGTGACGCCGACACGCAGGAAATGCGTGACCTTCCGCCCGGAGTAGGGGCAGGTCGCGTTGACCGAAGGGCCGTCGCAGACCTCGGCCGGCAAGGGCGCGGGACCGGGCCAGGGGCGGCGCGGATAGGGCCGGTCGTAAAAGGGCTGATCCGCCCCGTCCACCTGCCCCATCGCCCGCCAGCGCCGGAACGAGGGGTGCGCCAGATGCGCCTGGACATAGTCCATGGCCTGCGGCCCCATCGGCAGGTTGTATCCCGCGACCCGCGCCGCGACAGGGGCAAAGAATGCATCGGCGGCACTGTAAGCGCCGCACAGCCATGTCCCCCCAGCCCCGCATTCCGCCCGCGCCCAGGCCCACAGCGTTTCCAGACGGTGAAGGTCTTCGCGCACCGGCTGCGGCAGGCTGCAATCGCTGTAGGATACGCGCAGATTCATCGGGCAATGGCTGCGCAACGCGGGGAACGAGGCGTGCATTTCGGCCGCCAGCGCGCGGGCAACGGCGCGCGCCCGCGGATCCGATGGCCAATGCCCGGCCCCGGGATGACGGCTGGCCAGTTCCTCGGCGATGGCGAGGCTGTCGCCGATGCAGACCCCCTCGGGCAGACGCAGGGCCGGCACGGTGCGGGCCGGCGCGAAGGCCTTGAGCGATTCGGCAAAGCCGGGCTCGTAGAGCCGGGTCACCACCAGCCGGGGCACAAGCCCGAAGGCGTCGAACAGCAGCCAGCCGCGCAGCGACCAGCTGGAATAGGCGCGATCGGCAATGCAGAGGTCGTAGGGGCCCGGGTTGCGGGTCATGGCGCATCTCCCTTTTCGGCCCAGAATGCCGGGGCGCGGCGGTTCTGGCAAATTCGGAAATGTGCGCCGAACGATGCGAAAGCCTGATGCGTTCGATGCGGCGGACCGGGTGGTCCGGGGCAAGAAAAAGGGCCCAGACGTTTCCGTCTAAGCCCTTGAATTTCATGGCGGACCCGGAGCGATTCGAACGCCCGACCCCCAGATTCGTAGTCTGGTGCTCTATCCAGCTGAGCTACGGGTCCGCTGTGGGGGGTGATCTACCGTCAGCCGCCGGGCATTGCAAGGGGGTAAGAACGGTTTTCTGCGTGCCTTTTTTTCACCCGCCGCGATCACCCGCCATGCGGCAGCCAGAGACGGAACTCGGTGCCCTCGGCATCGCTGCGCACCAGTTCGAGCCGCCCGCCGTGACCGCGCACCAACTCGGCGGCGATGACCAGCCCCAGCCCCGTGCCCCCTTTGCGCGCACCGCCCTGGAACGCAGCGAACAGATTGTCGCGGGCGCGTTGCGGCAGGCCGGGGCCGGTGTCGATGACGCGGATCACCGTGCCGTCGTCCTGATCCTGGGCGCTGATCTCGATCGTGCCGGGCTGGCCGGTGGCCTCGATCGCCTGGCGGGCGTTGCGGATCAGGTTCGAGAGCACGCGGAAGATCTGCTCGGCGTCGGCGCGCAGCGTCAGCGACGCGGGCACGTCCACCAGGAATTCGACTGCCTCGGAGCCGGCGCCGGCCAGGCGTTCGGCATCGGTCACGTCCTCGATCAGCGGGCGCAGGGCGATCTGGGTCAGGCGGGGCGGCGGTTCCTCGGCCTTGCCGAAGGCCAGCGTGCTTTCGCACAGGTTGACCGCCCGGTTGATCGCGTTCAGCAGCTTTGGCGCGGCGCGGTTGACGGCCGGGTCCGAGGACCCCTCCATCCGGTCTGCGACCAGGGACGCGGTGGACAGGATGTTGCGCAGATCGTGGCTGATCCGCGCCACGGCCCCGCCCAGTTGCGCCAGACGTTCCTTTTGCCTGAGCGCCTGGGTCAGGTCCTCCTGCATGTGTTGCAGGGCTTCCTCGGCCTCGCGCAGTTCGGTGACGCGGGCGTCGGGGGCGATGATGCTGCGCGCGTCCTCGGGGGCCTTGGCATAGGCCGCCATCGAGGCGACGACGCGGCGAATCGGCGTGACGATCAGGGTTTGCACCGACAGGAACAGCAGCGCGGCGGTGGCCAGGGTGATGACCAGCGACAACCACAAGAGCCTGAGCGCATAATCGCGGATGCCGTCGCGCAGGGGGCCGGCGTCCATCGTCACCTCGATCAGCAGGCCGGCTTCCTGCACCGGGTCGCCGATCAGGCGGATCACGGTGCCGTCCTCGACGAACATCGCGCTGATCCCGTCCTGCATCAGGTCGGGCAAGGGCGGGTTGCGCAGGTCGTAGGTCGCCGAAATGGGCCCCGGCACGGGCGAGGACAGCACCAGTTCGCGCACCGCGTCGCGGCGCAGGACCACGTTGTAGACGCCGGCAGTGTTCAGCAGTTCCTCGGCCAGCTTGTCGCTGATCTGCCCGTCCGAGGCCAGCAGCGCAAGCGCCGCGATCTGCGCCCGTTCCAGGCGGGTCAGCAGATAGTCCTCGCGGAAGCGGGCGACCGAGGGCACGAAGATGAGCACCTCGGCCAACAGCACGAAGAGCAGCATCAACAGCAGAAATCGGCCCGAGAGCGTCCGAAAGAACATACCTGACCCACCGAAGGGCGATCACGGCACCAAAGTCTGCACCAGTCTGACCACCCGCTTCACCAAGGCATTATCAAAAAGTCTGGGCGTAAAATAGGCACCTGCGGCGCGTTTTGAAAGTTCTCCCATCGTGGGATAGGGCAAAACGGCCGCGGCAATCGCGCCCAGTTTCAAGCGGTTGGCCAGAACCAGCGCCCAGGGCGCGATCAAGTCGCCGGCCCCGGGTCCGGCGATGGTCACCCCGACCGCGCGCCCACGCACCACCATCAGCTTCAGCATCCCCTCGTCGTGCCCCTCGGCGCGGGCGCGGTCATTGTCCGCAAACGCCTGCCGAAGGACGGTCAGTTCGGCGCCATGGGCACGGTGGGCCTCGGTCTCGGTCAGGCCGATCTGGGCCAGTTCGGGATCGGTGTAGGTCACGCGCGGGATGTGGTCGGTGCGCGCCCGGGCGGGCAGCGCGAACAACAGCGACCTGAGGACCACCCCGGCCTGATACCCCGCGACATGGGTGAACTGGCCGCGCCCGGCCGCGTCACCGATGGCGTAGACCCGCCGGTTCGAACTGCGCAGACGGTCGTCCACCGCCACGGCGCCGCGGTCCGTCCGCACGCCCGCCGCGTCCAGATTCAGCCGCTCCAGCGACGGTTTGCGCCCGACGGCCATCAACAGATGCGTGCCCATCATCACCGTGCCACCGGCGACCTGCACCTCGATCGCGCCCGCGCGCCCGGCGATCCGCTCGATCGGCGCGTGCTCGACGATCTCGACCCCCTCGGCGCGCAGGCGGGCCAGCACCAGTGCGGCGGCCTCGGGGTCCTCGCGGCCCAGCGCGGCGGCGCCATCGATCACCGTGACCTTGCACCCCAGACGCCGATGCGCCTGGGCCATTTCCAGCCCGATCGGCCCGCCCCCGACAATCAGCAGATGGCCCGGAGGCTCGCGCAGGGAAAAGAGCGTCTCGTTCGTCAGACAGGGCACCGCGTCCAGCCCCGGGATCGGCGGGATCAGCGGCCGCGCGCCGGTGGCGATGACAAAGCGGCGGGCGCGGATCAGCGTCTTGCCCGCCCGCACCTCGCGCGGGCTGGTGAATTCGGCCCAGTCGCGGATCACCTCGACGCCCAGCCCTTCGAACCTCTCTTGCGAATCGTGGGGGGCGATGGCGGCGATCACCCGCGCGACATGGTCCCCGGCGGCGGCGAAATCCAGCGCGGGCTCATCCGCCGCGACGCCGGCAAAGCCGCGCCGGTGCGCGGCCGCGGCCTTGCCCGCCGCCAGCAGCGCCTTCGAGGGCACGCAGCCGTGGTTCAGGCAGTCGCCGCCCATCAGGGCGCCCTCGATCAAGACGACGCGCGCGCCCATCTGGACCGCGCCGGCCGCCACCGACAACCCGCCCGAGCCAGCGCCGATCACGCAAAGGTCGGTCTTGATCCGTTGCATCAGCGCCTCCGGCTTTTCAGATAGACGGGCAGCAGCGACAACGCCGCCAGCCCCAGGATCGGCCCCAGCACGAAGGGCTCGAAGATGATGCCCAGGTCGGGGGCCTCGCCCCGCGCGAACACCGCGCCCGTCCCGGCGCCGACCCAGGTATAGACCAGCCCCCCCGGCACGATGCCCAGCGCGGTCGTCCAGGCAAAGCGCGCCGCGCCGACCCCCAGGAACGCGGGGATCAGGTTGGCGATGAAGAACGGCACCACCGGGATCAGCCGCATCGACAACAGCACCGGCACCTCGTTGGCGCGCAGGCCGTCCGTCAGCCGCCGGACGGCCCCGTCCGAGGCGTCGATGCGCGCCCGCAACCCCTCGCCCAGGCCGGTGCGCACCGCCAGAAACAGCGCCAGCGCCCCGATCGTCGCCGCACCGACATTGTAGAGCACGCCGGGAATCACCCCGAACAGAAAGCCGCCGGCCAGCGTGAACCAGATGGCCCCGGGCAGCGAAAAGGCCACGAACAGGGCGTAGGCTCCGACGAAAAGCACCGGCATCAGCACGGGATGATCTGCCCGATAGGCCAGCAGCGCCAACTGGTTGTCGCGCAGCACGTCAAAGCCGACGCGGTCGCGAAGCAACACGAAGCCCAGGGCCGCCCCCAGGGCGATGACGATCAGCGGCAACCAGCGGCGCAGGGTCATGTCGGTCCTCTTCCGTTCCCCGGGCAAGACGGAACCCGACGGGCAATCGTTACAGACTAGGTGGCAGGCCCCGTCCGAAACCGCAAGCGTCGCCGGCCTGCGCGGTGCATTCGGGGCGGGGCGATGCGCCATCGGGCCCCGCGCGCGGGAAACAGTCACGCGGCGGGCGCTTTTTTCCGCTTTCGCGGGCGCCGGTCGATTGACTTGGCCCCAAGGCCCGGCTATTGCCCGGCCTTCAGAAGGAATTCCCATCCGAATCCCCGAGTGTATTCGGGTGCAAGACAAAGGACCGGAGCGATGAAACGCACCTATCAGCCCTCGAACCTGGTTCGCAAGAAGCGCCACGGCTTCCGCGCCCGCATGGCGACCAAAGGCGGCCAGAAGGTTCTGAACGCTCGCCGCGCCCGCGGCCGCAAGCGCCTTTCGGCGTAAGCCTGCCGGCCTGAGGCCAGCAGCCCGTCACCACGATGACACCGCCGGATGTGCCCCTGATCACCCCGACACCGGGGGCCCAGGTGGACCCGGCGGTTTTGTCATGCCTGACGGTCCTGACAAAGCGCGGCGAATTCCTGGCCGCCGCGCGTGCCCGCCGCGCCCCCGTGGCGGGCTTTCTGCTGCAAGCGCGACAGCGCGACAGCGGCGAAGCCGCGCAGGGCATCCGCGTGGGCTTTACCTGTTCCAAGAAGGTCGGCAATGCCGTCACCCGCAACCGCGCCAAGCGCCGCCTGCGGGCGCTGGCGCAGGCGATGCTGGGCACGCGCGGGCGCGCCGGCTGGGACTATGTGCTGGTCGGCAAGCCGGGGGTCACCGTGGACCGCCCCTTTGACGCGCTGCGCGAGGATCTGGCGCGCGCGCTCGAACGCATCCACGGCTGAGGGCCGCCCTTCGCCTCGCGGTAGCGTCACCGGTTTTCACCTTCGCTTGAAAGCCCGCCGTGGAAACGGGTTTGTGTGTTTGCCTTCGCCGGCGATGCCCCTACAGTCGGCCACGCCCCCGGGCCGGGACGCCCGGGTGTTCAGGACAAAGACCAAGGGGAATTCATCATGATGCATCACCGGGCAGGCGCCAGCAGCGCCTTTGCCATCGCACGACCGACCGCCGGATGGACGGTCTTGCGCTGGCTGAACCTCCTGGGAGTGGTGTTGCTCGTGGCCGCCCTGGCCCTGCCCGTCTACGCGCAGGACCGTCCGGTCAGCTTTGCCGATCTGGCCGATCAGGTCAGCCCGGCTGTCGTCAACATCACGACATCGACGACGGTCACCGCGAACCTCGACCAGGGCATTCCGCAACTGCCGGACGGCTCGCCGTTCCAGGACTTCTTCAACGACTTCTTCAACCACAATGGACCGAACGGCGGCCCGCAGCAGCAACCGCGCCCGCGTCAGAGCCAGGCGCTGGGGTCGGGCTTTGTCATCTCGGCTGACGGCTATATCGTCACGAACAATCACGTGATCGAGAATGCCGACGAGATCTCGATCGAGTTCTTCGACGGCACCCGCGCCGATGCCACGCTGGTCGGCACCGACACCGCGACCGACATCGCGCTGCTGAAAGTGGACACCCAACACGACCTGCCCTTTGTCAGCTTCGGCGACAGCGACGCCGCCCGCGTCGGCGACTGGGTGCTGGCCGTGGGCAACCCGCTGGGACAGGGCTTTTCGGTTTCGGCCGGGATCGTGTCCGCCCGGGGCCGCGCTCTGCAAGGCAATTACGACGACTTCATCCAGACCGACGCCGCCATCAACCGGGGCAACTCGGGTGGACCGCTGTTCAACATGAGCGGCCAGGTGATCGGCGTGAACACCGCGATCCTGTCGCCCAACGGCGGGTCGATCGGCATCGGTTTCGCGATGTCCTCGCATGTGGTGCAGCGCGTCGTGGACCAGCTTCAGCAGTTCGGCGAAACCCGCCGCGGCTGGCTGGGCGTGCGCATCCAGGACGTCAGCGCCGACATCGCGGATTCGCTGGGCCTGCCCAGCCCGCACGGCGCCCTGGTGACCGAGGTCATGGACGGCCCGTCGCGCGCCGGCGGGGTCGAAACCGGCGACGTCATCACCCGCTTTGACGGCCGCGACGTGGCCGACAC
Source organism: Rhodobacter sp. (assembly GCA_020637515.1). Classification (NCBI taxonomy): domain Bacteria; kingdom Pseudomonadati; phylum Pseudomonadota; class Alphaproteobacteria; order Rhodobacterales; genus Rhodobacter; species Rhodobacter sp. The sequence goes on from JACKKG010000002.1 coordinate 27,771, forward strand.
CCGCGACCTGGTGCGCCGCGTCGCCGACGCCGGCATCGGCCGCGCGGTCGAGGTCGTGGTGTTCCGCGATGGCCAGGAGCAGACGCTGCATGTGACGCTGGGCCAGCGCGACGAGGAACGCCTGATGCCCGCCTCGGGCAGTGTGGCGCCCGGTCAACCGCAGGCGCCGACCACTGTTCTGGGCCTCGAGGTGATGCCGCTCACCGACCAGATGCGCAATGACATGGGCCTGGACGCCGGGGTGAACGGCCTGGTGATCCGCAGCGTCGAGCCCGGCTCGGACGCGGAAACCAAGGGCCTGCGCGCCGGCGACCTGATCACCGAAGCCGGGCAGCAACCCGTCACCTCGGCCGCCGATCTGCAAGCGCAGCTCGATGCCGCGCACGAGGCCGGTCGCCGCACGCTTCTGCTGATGGTGCGCTCGAACGGCGACCCGCGCTTTGTCGCGCTGTCGATCAACTGAGGGTTCCTGGCCCACGATCCCGAAACCGGGCGCTCGCGCCCGGTTTTTTCATGCCCTGATGCCGCGAGTTCGGGTCAGATCACCCGCCCGCCGACCGAAGCCAGCAGCGCATCGACCAACGCGGTTTCCGCCCCCGTCAGCACCTGCGCGCGGGGATAGCGCGGCGCGGCGCGGTCGTTCAGGACCGGGGTGTCCCAACCGTCGGTGGTGGCGAAGAAATCGCGCGCGCCCCGTTCGCCGAACTCGCGCAGGTAGCCCTGCACCACGACGTCGAGATAGCTCATCAGGATCGGCGCCGGATCGGCCTGGACGACCATCGTTTCGGGGGCCACGGCATAGACCTGGGCGGCGACCGGCATCGCGCCCTCGACCGTCAGGCCCTGGTCGATCGGGTGGCGCCCGTAGCCCTCCTCGCGCTGATCGAGGGCAGCCCAATCCGCGCCGGGCACCAGCGCCACAAGCCCGTCGATCGCGCTGCCCGCATCGCGCACCCCGGTCAGAAAGGGCGTCTGGCGGCCTTGCGTGTGCTTCCACGCCCGCCGCCAGCCCGACAGTCGGGCCCGGTGCGCCGGGGTGTAGATATGCGTCGCCCGGTTCACCAACGAGCCATAGCCAAAGAAGAAAGGGTCGGACATGCGCGGCCTCGGTTTGCTGTCCGTACAGGGATGCCCGGGCACCGGGCGGGTTGCAAGAGGCCCCGTGTGCACCGGCATACAAACCCCTTGCCAGCCCCATGTCGCAGTTGCTATCGAAAGCGTCGTGAAGACGGGAGAATCCGGCGGGCTCCACCCCCGCCGGTGCCGAAGGAGCAACCGCCCCGGTAATCTCTCAGGCGCAAGGGACCGTATTCACAACGACAGCTCTGGAGAGTGGCGCAGCCGCGCCCGCCGAAGGGATAACGATCTCAGGCGTCCGGTTTCACCGGGCAGGGACAGAGGGGGCACCAAGGGCGCGAGGATCGCGCCGGGATTGGTGCCGGGTCATCCGGCCAACGAATGAGGGACGGCATGACCGAGCTGCGGCGCACCCCGCTCTATGATCTGCATATCGCGCTGGGGGCAAAGATGGTGCCCTTTGCCGGCTACGAAATGCCGGTGCAATACCCGATGGGCGTGATGGGCGAACACAATCACACCCGCGCCCGCGCCGGGCTGTTCGATGTCTCGCACATGGGGCAGGTGATCCTGCGTGCCCCGGCGCAGGCGCTCGAGGCGCTGGTGCCGGTGGACGTGCAGGGCCTGGCGCCCTGGCGGCAACGCTATGCCCTGTTCACCAACGAGGCGGGCGGCATTCTCGATGACCTGATGATCGCGAATCGGGGCGATCACCTGTTCCTGGTGGTCAACGCCGCCTGCAAGGACGCCGATATCGCCCATCTGCGCGCGCATCTGCCGGGGGTCGAGCCGATCACCGACCGCGCCCTGATCGCCCTGCAAGGCCCCGAGGCCGAACAGGCGCTGGCCCGCCTGGTGCCGGGCGTCGCCGCGATGCGGTTCATGGATGTTGGCGTGCTGGATTGGGACGGGGTCGCGCTGTGGATCTCGCGCTCGGGCTATACCGGCGAGGACGGGTTCGAGATTTCCGTGCCTGACGCGCAGGCCGAGGCCCTGTGCCGCGCGCTGCTGGCCATGCCCGAGGTCGCGCCGATCGGACTGGGCGCGCGCGATTCGCTCCGGCTCGAGGCCGGGCTGTGCCTCTATGGCCACGACATCGACACCACCACCTCGCCCATCGAGGCGGCGCTGGGCTGGGCGATCCAGAAGCGCCGCCGCATCGAGGGTGGCTTTCCCGGCGCCGCGCGCATCCAGCGCGACCTGGCCCAGGGGACGGGCCGCCTGCGCGTGGGCCTGCTGCCCGAGGGGCGCGCGCCGATGCGCGAGGGCACGCCGCTGTTCGCCACCGCCGACGCCGCCGATCCGGTGGGAATCGTGACCTCGGGCGGCTTCGGTCCCTCGCTGCAAGCGCCCGTCGCAATGGGCTATCTGCCCGCCGAACTGGCCGCCCCCGGCACCCCGGTCTTTGGCGAGGTGCGCGGCAAACGCCTGCCCGCGCGCGTCACCGCCCTGCCCTTCCGTCCTTCCAACTTCCGCAAATGAGGCCCTGACATGAAATTCACCGAAGAACACGAATGGCTGCGCGTCGATGGCGATCTGGTCGTTGTCGGCATCACCGAGCACGCCGCCGAACAACTGGGCGATGTTGTCTTTGTGGAACTGCCCGAGCTGGAATCGCAGGTTTCCAAGGGCGACGAGGTCTGCGTGATCGAATCCGTGAAAGCGGCCAGCGACATCCTGGCCCCGCTGGATGGTGAGATCGTCGCCGTGAACGACGCATTGTCAGACAATCCTGCGCTGGTGAACGAGGACCCGCTGGGCGCGGCCTGGTTCTTCAAGATGAAGATCGACGACCTGTCCGCGCTGGATGCCTACATGTCCGAGGACGCCTACAAGGACTTCATCGCCTGAGGTCCGCCCGGTCCGGGCGGCTGAGCGCCCGCGCCGCAATCGCCTGGCCGGGCCGTTGACTCTGACGGCCCCGTCACCGCCCCCCGCGAGAGTGCCCCATGCCCTACACGCCCACCGACTATAACCCCTACGATTTCGCCAACCGCCGCCACATCGGCCCCTCGCCCGCCGAGATGGCCGATATGCTGGAGGCGGTCGGGTGCCCGTCCCTCGAGGCGCTGATCGACGAGACCGTGCCGCCGTCGATCCGTCAGGAACAACCGCTGCCCTGGGCGCCGTTGTCCGAGGGCGGCCTGCTGGCGCGGATGCGCGCGGTGGCGGAAAAGAACACCGTGATGACCTCGCTCATCGGGCAGGGATATTACGGCACGATCACGCCGCCGGCGATCCAGCGCAACATCCTGGAAAACCCCGCCTGGTATACCGCCTACACCCCCTATCAGCCCGAGATCGCGCAAGGGCGGCTCGAGGCCTTGCTGAATTTCCAGACCATGGTCGCGGATCTGACCGGGTTGCCGGTGGCGAATGCCTCGCTGCTGGACGAGGCGACCGCCGCGGCCGAGGCTATGGTGATGGCGCACCGTGTCGCGAAATCCAGGGCCACGGGCTTTTTCGTCGATGCGAACTGCCACCCGCAGACCATCGCCGTGATCCAAACCCGTGCCGCGCCACTGGGCATCGCCGTGATCGTCGCCCAACCCGAGGACCTGGACCCCTCGGCCGTCTTTGGCGCGATCTTCCAGTATCCCGGCACCTATGGGCATGTGCGCGACTTCACCGACGCGATCGCCGCGCTGCACGCCGCCCGGGCGGTGGCGGTGGTGGCGACCGATCTGCTGGCGCTGTGCATGGTGAAGGAACCCGGTGCGATGGGCGCCGACATCGCCGTCGGTTCGGCGCAGCGGTTCGGCGTGCCGATGGGCTATGGCGGCCCGCACGCGGCCTTCCTGTCCTGCGCCGACGCGCACAAGCGCCAGATGCCGGGGCGGCTGGTCGGTGTGTCGGTCGATTCGCGCGGCAACAAGGCGTATCGCCTGGCGCTGCAAACCCGCGAGCAGCATATCCGCCGCGAAAAGGCCACCTCGAATGTCTGCACGGCGCAGGCGCTGCTGGCGGTGATGGCGTCGATGTATGCGGTGTTCCACGGCCCCGCCGGTCTGCGCGCGATCGCCGAACGGGTGCATTTCATGACCGAACGGCTGGCCCGCGCGTTGAAGGCGGCGGGTGCCAGGGTCGAACCCGCGGCGTTTTTCGACACGATCACCGTCGAGGTCGGCGTCGGGCAGGCCGGCATCCTTGCCGCGGCCCGGCACGAGGGGCTGAACTTTCGCAAGATTGGTCGCGACCGGGTCGGCATCGCGCTGGACGAGACCACGGACGAGACGGTGCTGGTCAGCGTGCTGCGGGCCTTTGGCATCGACGGCGTTCCCCCGCACCGCGCGCAACTGGGCTTTCCGCAGGCGATGGCACGCGAAAGCGCCTATCTGACGCATCCGATCTTCCACATGAACCGCGCCGAATCCGAGATGATGCGCTACATGCGCCGGCTCAGCGACCGCGACCTGGCGCTGGATCGGGCGATGATCCCGCTGGGGTCGTGCACCATGAAGCTGAACGCCGCCGCCGAAATGATGCCCATCACCTGGCCCGAGTTCAGCAGCCTGCACCCGTTCTGCCCGCCCGACCAGGCGCAGGGCTATGCCGAGGTGATCGCCGACCTGAGCGCGAAACTGTGCGAGATCACCGGCTATGACGCGATGTCCATGCAGCCCAACTCGGGCGCGCAGGGGGAATACGCGGGGCTGATGACGATCCTCGCCTATCACCGCGCGCGGGGCGACGCCCAGCGCAAGGTCTGCCTGATCCCGATGTCCGCGCACGGCACCAACCCGGCGTCGGCGCAGATGGCGGGGATGGAGGTGGTGGTCGTCCAGTCCGCGCCCAACGGCGACATCGATGTCGAGGATTTCCGCGACAAGGCCACCGCGGCGGGCGACCGGCTGGCGGCGTGCATGATCACCTATCCCTCGACCCATGGCGTGTTCGAGGAAACCGTGCGCGAGGTCTGCCGCATCACCCATGACCAGGGCGGCCAGGTCTATATCGACGGCGCGAACATGAACGCCATGGTGGGCCTGGTGAAACCCGGCGAGATCGGCGGCGACGTGAGCCACCTGAACCTGCACAAGACCTTTGCCATCCCGCATGGCGGCGGCGGGCCGGGCATGGGGCCGATCGGTGTCAAGGCGCATCTGGCCCCCCACCTGCCCGGTCACCCCGAGACCGGCGGCACCGAGGGGCCGGTCAGCGCCGCGCCCTATGGCTCGGCCTCGATCCTGCTGATCTCGTGGGCCTATGTGCTGATGATGGGCGGGCCCGGCCTGACCCAGGCGACGCGCGTGGCGATCTTGAACGCGAACTATATCGCGGCGCGGCTTCGCGGCGCCTACAAGGTGCTGTTCATGGGCAACAAGGGCCGCGTCGCGCATGAATGCATTCTGGACACCCGGCCGTTCGCCGAGGCTGGCGTCACCGTCGAGGACATCGCCAAGCGATTGATCGACAACGGCTTTCACGCGCCGACCATGAGCTGGCCGGTGGCCGGCACGTTGATGGTGGAGCCCACGGAAAGCGAAACCAAGGCCGAGATCGACCGGTTCGTCACCGCGCTGCTGGCGATCCGCGCGGAAATCGACGCCGTGGAAACGGGCGAGATCCGCGCCGAGGACAGCCCGCTGCGCCACGCGCCGCACACGGTCGAGGACCTGGTCGCGGACTGGGACCGCGCCTATTCGCGCGAGCAGGGCTGCTTTCCGCCGGGATCGTTCCGGGTGGACAAATACTGGCCGCCCGTGGGTCGAGTGGACAACGTCTGGGGAGACCGCAACCTGTTTTGCGTCTGTCCGCCCCTGACCGACTATTCCCGGGCGGCGGAATGAACCGGGGGGGCCGCCCCCTGCACCCCGCCCAAAGGGGGGCACGCCCCCCTTTGGAAACCCCGTGCGTATTTCCGACAAGATGATGGGGCGGATCAGCCCTGCGAGCGATCGGGACGCGGGCGGCGCGGGCGGCGCGGTTTCCCGGCGGCCATGGCCTCGGCATAGGCGGGGTGCACCCGGTTTTGGCGGGGTTTGGCGGGTTTCGCCGCGCCGTCGGTCGCCGGCGCCGCGCCGGATTTCGCGCCCGTTCGCGGCGCCGGCTTCTGGCCGGTTCTCGGGTTGGGCTTGGCGCCGGGCTTCTGGCCCGCCGGCTGGCCCGGGCGCCCGCCGCCTGGCCGGCCGCCCCGGCCCTGGTTCGCTGCCGCGCGCGCCTTTGTGCGGGCCTCGGCGGCCATGGTCTCGGGCCAGGCGGTGCCTCCGATCACCTCGATCGGTTGCCGGGTGAGGGCCTCGATCGCGCGCAGGTCGGCCATTTCGGCCGGGGCGCAGAGGGCCACCGCGCGCCCCTCGCGTCCGGCGCGCGCGGTGCGGCCGATACGGTGCACGTAGTTTTCCGGCACGTTCGGCAGGTCGAAATTGTAGACATGCGCGACCAGTGGAATATCGAGCCCCCGCGCCGCGACATCGGTCGCCACCAGCACCTGGATCTCGCCGGCGCGGAAGGCCGCGAGCGTGCGTTCGCGCTGGCTCTGGCTTTTGTTGCCGTGGATCGATCCGACCGAGAAACCCCAGCTGTCCAGCAGCCGCGACAGCTTTTCCGACCCGTGCTTGGTGCGGCCGAAGACCAGCGCCAGCTCGCCGGGGTGCTTGCGCAGATACTCGGCCAGCAGCGTCGCCTTGTCCCCCTGGGCGACGAAATGCACGGCCTGGTCGATCTTTTCGGCGGTCTTTCCGGGGGGGGCGACCTGCACGCGCACGGGACGGTTCAGATAGGTGTCGGCGACCTCGGACATGTCCTTGGGCATGGTGGCGCTGAACAGCATCGTCTGGCGCTCGGCCGGCAGGTGGCGGGCGATCTTGCGCAGGGCATGGATGAAGCCGAGGTCGAGCATCTGGTCGGCCTCGTCCAGAACCAGCATCTGCACGCGCGCCAGCGACACGGCGCCGCGATCGAGCAGGTCGATCAGCCGGCCGGGCGTCGCCACCAGCACGTCGCAGCCGCGCACCAGCCGGTCGGTCTGCCGGTTGATCGACGCCCCGCCGACCACCGTGACGATCGAGGTCTGGCTGCCCTGTCCGAGGGACGACAGCGCCTCGGCGATTTGCTGGACCAGTTCGCGCGTCGGGGCCAGGATCAGCGCCCGCGCGGATTTGGCGGCGGGTTTGCCCTGCCCGGCCAGCCGGTGCAGCATCGGCAGGCCAAAGGCCAGGGTCTTGCCGGTGCCGGTCTGCGCCAGCCCCATTAGGTCGCGCCCGTCCATCAGCGGCGGAATCGCGCGCGCCTGGATCGGCGTCGGAGTTTCCAGCCCGGCGCGGGTCAGCGCGGCCAGCAGCGCCGGGTTCAGCCCCAGCATCGAGAAATCGGTCATCGTGGTCCTTTCGGGCGCCGGCACGGGGGCGACGCTTGAGCCTGGGCGCGGCCCGTCCCGAAGGCGCCACGCGGGAACCACGGCAGATGGGACTTTGGCCCGGCGAAGTCAAGCGCGAAGCCGTCCCGCCCCCAAGAGCACCCTTGATTTGTTGACGATTCGTGTCATCCTGCCGCCGTGACAACAGACTTCCTGCGTCCGCCCGCCTTGCTCAGGCAGCCCGCACGATCCGAAGGCCTGGCTGCACGGCTCCCGACAATCTCGTCGTGGGGAAACTGAAAGAGGATGGAATACGGAAATGGCCACTGGCACCGTAAAATGGTTCAACGCGACGAAGGGCTATGGTTTCATCGCGCCGGACGGCGGCGGCAAGGATGTCTTTGTGCATATTTCAGCCGTGGAACGCGCCGGATTGAAGGGTCTTCAGGACAACCAGAAGATTTCCTTCGAAATGCAGTCCGGACGTGACGGCCGCGCGTCGGCGAGCGACCTCAAGCTGCTCTGACCGGGCCACGCCGGGCGGAACCGAAACCCGCCGGGGCGCTCGGCGGGTTTTCTCATGCCAGCGCGGCGCGCAGGATCGCCGCGCGCGTGAGGACCGGCACCCTGGGCAAATCTTTGATTTCATATCCGAATCGCGGCAAGAACGCGCGCAGGCGGTGGTATTCGGCCAGCGCCTGCGCGGGACCTTGCCGGCGTTCGGCATCCTGCCGGTAGAGTGCCGGCCAAGGCGGCGCCAGCCAGACCTGCCGATGGTAGCGGGCGCCCAGCCCCTCGGCCTGGGGCGGCAAGGCGCCGGTCGCGTGTTCGAACGCCGCGACGGCATCCAGAAGGCCGCGATCGAAGACCACCGGCCCGCTCAAGGCGCAGGCTGCCTGCCAGTCCTGAAGCGCCAGCGCGACCGCGCGGCGGGCAAAGAGCGCGGGCTCGGCCCAGGGCAGCCCGCGCCCGTCCCCGGCCAGCGCGGCGGCGACGATCCGGCGGCCCGGTTCGGGGACGGTGGCGATCCCCTGGGCCGCCAGCGCCGCGATCAGGGTCGATTTTCCGCCGCCTGAAGCCCCCGAGACGACGACGAATCGCCTCATGCCAGGCCAAGCGCCGCGCGGGTGGCGGGCGTCCAGCCCAGCAGCAGCGAATCACCGTGACGAATCACCGGACGCTTCATCAGCGCGGGATGCCGCGCCAGCAGCGTGGCCGGATCGACGGCGCGCTCGGCCTCGGACAGGGCGCGCCAGGTGGTCGAAGAGCGGTTCACCAGCGCCGTGCCGAACCGCGCCAGCAGTCCCGCGATCTCGTCGGGGGCAAGGGGGCTGTCGCGGATGTCGCGAAAGGCGGCCTCGGGCAGCGCCTTGCGCGCCGTTCGGCAGGTATCGCAGGTTTTCAGGCCAAGGATCTCGATGGTCATGGGGTTTTCTCAGGTCGGGGGAGGCATGCGGCGGGCGCGGATCGGGCCGTCGGCCAGATCGTCGAGGATCGGGCAATCCGGCCGGCCATCGCCGGCACAGGCGTGGACCAGGCCGGCCACGGTGGCGCGCAGCGCCCGCAGTTCGGCGATGCGCGCGTCGATCCGCGCCAGATGCGCCGAGGCGAGGCGCCTGACGTCCTCGCTGGCGCGGTCCTGATCGTCGTAAAGACCCAGCAGGGCGCGGCAATCCTCGATCGAGAAACCCAGGCCGCGCGCGCGGTTCAGAAACGCCAGGCGATGAATATCGGCGTCCGAAAAGCTGCGGTAGCCGTTGGCGTTGCGCGCGGGGCGGATCAAGCCGATCGCCTCGTAGTAGCGGATCGTCTTGGCCGGCAGCCCTGAGGCCCGGGCGGCGTCGGAGATGCTCATGCGGTGCCCTCCATCGCCGGGCGCAAGCGCCTGAGCCTGAGCGCATTGGTCAGCACGAAGATCGACGACAGCGCCATGGCCCCCGCCCCCAGGACCGGCGACAGGCTGAGGCCATAGACCGGATACAGCACGCCCGCCGCCACCGGGATCAGCGCCGCGTTATAGGCAAAGGCCCAGAACAGGTTCTGGCGGATGTTGCGGATCACCTGCCGGCTGAGGTGGATCGCGTTGACCACGGCGCGCAGGTCGCCAGACATGAGCACCACCTCGGCGGCCTCGACCGCGACATCGGTGCCCGTGCCGATGGCCAGCCCCACGTCGGCCGCCGCCAGCGCCGGCGCGTCGTTGATGCCGTCGCCGGTAAAGGCCACCGTCCGGCCGCCGGCGCGCAAGGCCTCGATGGCGGCGACCTTGCCGTCGGGCAGGACCTCGGCCACCACATGGTCGATGCCCAGGTCGGCGGCGATGGCCTGCGCCGTGGCGCGCGTGTCGCCGGTGATCATCGCCGTCTGGACGCCCATGTCATGCAGGGCGTCGATGGCCGCGCGGGCCGAGGGTTTCACCCGGTCCGCGACAACGATCAGCGCGGGCGGCTGGCCCTCGACCGCGACATAGAGCGGGGTCTCGCCCCGGCTGGCGTGCGCTGCGGCGCGCGCGGGCAGATCGCCCAGCGCGATCCCCTCGCGCGTCATCAGACGCTCGGCCCCGATCAGCACGCGCGCGCCGTTGACCGTTGCGGACAGGCCAAAGCCGGTCAGCGCGGTGACATCGCGGGCCACGGGCAGGGTCAGGCCGCGGTCCCGGGCCGCGCGCACGATGGCGTGGGCGATCGGATGTTCGGACCCCGATTCCGCGGCCGCGGCCAGCGCCAGCAGGCTGTCGTCGGGATGGATCGCGACCAGCTCGGGGCGGCCCTCGGTCAGGGTGCCGGTCTTGTCAAAGGCCACGACCCGCACCGCCTGCATGGTTTGCAGCGCGTCGCCGCGCCGGAACAGCACGCCCATCTCGGCCCCGCGCCCGGTGCCCACCATGATCGAGGTCGGCGTCGCCAGCCCCATCGCGCAAGGGCACGCGATGATGAGCACCGCGACCCCCGCGACCAGCGCATGGGACAGGCCCGGGCCCCAGACCATCCACGCGACAAAGGTCAGCGCCGCCGCCGCCATCACCACCGGCACGAACACCCGCGTCACCTTGTCCACCGCCGCCTGGATCGGCAGCTTGGCGCCCTGGGCTTCCTCGACCATGCGGATGATGCGGGCCAGGACGGTGTCCCCGCCCACCGCCGTGGCGCGGTAGGTCAGCGCGCCCGTGCCGTTCACCGTGCCGCCGGTCAGCGCCGCGCCCTCGGCCTTTTCCACCGGCACCGGCTCGCCCGAGATCATGCTCTCATCCAGCCACGAGTGCCCGCTGGCGACCGTGCCGTCCACCGCCACCCGTTCCCCCGGCGCCAGGTGCAAGAGATCGCCGACGGCGATCTCGGCGATCGCGACCTCCTCGAGCAGGCCGGCCCGGTCGCGGCGCGCGGTCTGCGGTTGCAGGCCGACCAACCGCGTGATCGCGGCCCCGGTGCGCCCCTTGGCGCGCGCTTCCAGCCAGCGCCCCAGCAGGATCAGCGTGACGATCATCGCCGCGGCCTCGAAATAGACCGCGCGGGACCCTTCGGGCAGCAGACCGGGTGCAAACGTGGCGACCGTGGAATAGCCCCACGCCGCGGTCGATCCCAGCACGACCAGGCTGTTCATGTCGGGCGCGCCGTGCAGGAGAGCCGGCACCCCCGCGCGAAAGAACCTGAGCCCCGGGCCGAACAGCACCGCCGAGGTCAGCAGGAATTGCGCGATCCACAGCGTTTTCTGGCTGACCTGCGCATAAAGCCAATGGTGAAAGCCTGGAACCAGGTGGCCGCCCATCTCCAGCACGAAGACGGGCACGGTCAGCACGGCAGCCAGAAGCACGGCGCGGGCCAGACGGGCCTGATCCCGGGCCTTTTGGCGGACGACATCGGCGCGGCTGGTTTCCGTCGCCACCCGGGCCTCGTATCCGGCGGCGCGCACGGCCTGTGCCAGGCGTTCGGACAGACCGTTGAGTGCAAGATGGTGGATCGTCGCGCTTTCGCCCGCCAGATTCACGCTGGCCGCGGTCACACCGGGCACCTTTTCCAGCACCCGTTCCACCCGCGCCACGCACGAGGCGCAGGTCATCCCGCCGATCGCCAGCCGCGTCACATCCTCGGCGGCGGTGAAGCCCGCGGCCGTCAGCCGTTCGGCCAGGCGGGCGGGTTCGGCGGCGCCGTCCACGGCGACGGTGCCGGTCATCAGATTGGCGCGCACCCCGGTGACGCCCTCTTCGCGGCCCAGCATCCGCTCGATCCGGGCGGTGCAGGCTGCGCAGGTCATGCCGTCAACGCGCAGGGTTTGGGTATCGGTCATCGGGACCTCCTGTATCCGGTCCTCTCTCATATGAGGCTTCCAGTCACTGGAAGATCAAGGGGGCGTTTCAGATTTCCGTCGCCTGCGACCGGCACCAGGCGACAACCGCCGCGGCGTTCTCGGGCAGGGGTTGGCCGAATCCCTGCGCAAAGGCCTGAAACCCGGGCAGATTGTCCGGTTTCAGGCCCAGGACGACGGGCACGCCCTGCGAGAGCGCGTCGCCGATCAACGCGCGAAAGCCGCGACCCTCGATCTCGGCCTTGCCGAACTTGTTCACGATCAGCAGGCGCGGCAGAGGCGTCATCGTGCGCTGGACAAGCGCGACGGCGGTTTCCAGCCCCTCGGGGTCCAGCCGGCAACCCTGGCTGGCCTCGCCCAGAGACTGGCTGATGCGGATCACCTCGGGACGGCCCAGAACGCGCAGGTCCATGTCGCACCGCCGCGAGCCGGGGCGGTCGGTGTTCACCTGCACCACGCCCGCCAGAGGCCAGCCTTCGGCGGCCAGCGTCGCGGCGACGTCGGCCAGCAGCCTGTCGCCCGCGCCGCGCGCCCCGGCCATGACATACCCCAGCGCGCCCATGCGCCCCCCTTTGTTCCGGTTCGCTGCCCTGATAGCCTGCCCGCGACGCAGGGGAAAGACGATGATCGCAGGGATCGTTCTGGCGGGCGGGCTGGGCACGCGGATGGGGGGCACCGACAAGGCCCTGATGCCGCTTGCGGGGCGGCCGATGCTGGCGCACGCGCTGGCGCGGCTGGCGCCGCAGGTTCCGCTTCTGGCGATCAGCGCGAACGGCGACCCGGCGCGCTTTGCCGCGTTCGGCCTGCCCGTCCTGGCCGACGGCGTGCCGGGCTTTCCGGGGCCGCTTGCCGGCGTTCTGGCGGGCATGGACTGGGCCGCCGCGCAGGGCGCGACGGCGGTGCTGAGTCTGGCGGCCGACACCCCGTTTCCGCCGGCCGATCTGGCGGTTCGGCTCGGCGCGGCCGGGTTCGCCATGGCCGCCAGCCCCGACACCGAGGGGCGGATGCGGCGTCACCCGACGGTCGCGCTTTGGCCCGTCCGCCTGCGCGAGGCGCTGCGCGCGGCGTTGTCGCGCGGGGAACGCAAGGTTGGCCGCTGGGCCGCCGAACAGGGCGCGGGCGTGGTCTGCTGGGATCAGCCGCCGGACCCGTTCTTCAACGTCAACACCCCCCAGGACCTGGCGCAGGCCGAGGCCCGGGCATGACACCGGACCGGATCGCCATTCTCGACTGGTCCGCCGCCAACCGGCCCCGGTTGGGCGCCGATTCGATCTGGCTGGGGCTGGACGATGGTCAATGCTGGAATCTTGCGACCCGGGCCCTGGCGCTGGAACGGCTGCGCGCGCTGATTGCCCAGACCCTGGCCGCCGGGCAGACCCTGCTGATCGGTGCCGATTTCGCCTTTGGCTATCCGCGGGGTTTTGCCCAGGCCCTGACCGGCCAGCCGCGGGCGATGGCGGTCTGGGCGTGGCTGGCGCGGCATCTGAGCGACAGCGCGGACAACCGCTCGAACCGGTTCGAGGTGGCGGCGGCGATCAATGCGCGCATGCCGGGGATCGGCCCGTTCTGGTTCAACCCGACCCGGCGCGACATCGCGCATCTGCCGCGCAAGGGCCGCGCGCGCCGCGACCACGGGTTCGACGACCTGCGCACCTGCGACCGGCAGGCGCGCGGCGCGCAATCGGTGTGGAAGCTGGGCGGCGCGGGGGCGGTCGGCTCGCAGACCCTGACCGGCATCGCCGCGCTGGAGCACCTGCGCGGCGCCTTTCCCGGTCAGATCGCCGTCTGGCCCTTCGATCCGCCGACCCGCCCCGTGATCCTGGCCGAGGTGTTTCCCTCGATCCTGGGGGCCGAGGTGGCGGCCCGGCTGGGCCCCGGGACCGTCAAGGATCAGGTGCAGGTCCGCGTGATGGCGCGCGCGCTGGCCGCGCTGCCCACGCTCGCGCCGCTCCTCGCCCCGCCCCCGGGGCCGGCAGACGAGGGCTGGATCCTGGGCCTGGGCCACGAGACGGCGCTGCGCGACGCGCTTTGCGGCGCGCCGTAACCGGGTCAGACCAGGCGCGAGACCTCGACCGCGGCGCGCACGAAATCGGCGAACAGGGGGTGCGGTTTGAAGGGTTTCGACTTCAACTCGGGGTGGAACTGGACGCCGATGAACCACGGGTGGCCGCGATGCTCGACAATCTCGGGCAGACGGCCGTCGGGCGACATGCCGGAAAAATGCAGCCCGCAGGCTTCCAGCTTGTCGCGGTAGCGGATGTCCACTTCGTAGCGGTGGCGGTGGCGTTCCTCGATCCGGGTGCTGCCATAGACCTGGGCGACCAGCGATTCGCTGTCCAGCGCCGCGTCATAGGCGCCCAGCCGCATCGTGCCGCCCTTGTCGTCGCCGACCTTGCGTTCGACGACATGGTTGCCCTGCACCCATTCCTTGAGGTGATAGACCACCGGTTCGAACCGTCTGGCGCCGCGTTCGTGGTCGAATTCCTCGGATCCCGCGTTCTCGATGCCGGCGAGGTTGCGCGCGGCCTCGATCACCGCCATCTGCATCCCCAGGCAAATGCCCAGGTAGGGGATCTTCTTCTCACGCGCCCATTGCGCGGCACGGATCTTTCCCTCGGTGCCGCGCTCGCCGAAGCCCCCGGGCACAAGAACCGCGTGGAACCCTTCCAGCACCGCCGTGGGGTCGCCCTTTTCAAAGAGCTCGGCATCGATCCACTCGGCCTTGACCTTGACCCGGTTGGCCATGCCGCCGTGGGTCAGGGCCTCGGCGATGGATTTGTAGGCGTCTTCGAGCTGCGTGTATTTCCCGACCACCGCGATGCGCACCTGCCCCTCGGCGTGGGTCAAGCGGTCCATGACGTCCTCCCACCGGGCCAGGTTGGGGCGCGGCGCGGGGGTGATGCCAAAGGCGTCCAGCACCGCCTGATCCAGCCCTTCGCGGTGATAGGCCAGCGGCGCCTCGTAGATGGTTTTCAGGTCGTAGGCGGGGATCACGGCCTCAGGGCGGACGTTGCAAAACAGCGCGATCTTGGCGCGTTCCTTTTCGGGGATCGGGTGTTCGGACCGGCAGACCAGCACATCGGGGGCCAGGCCGATGGATTGCAGTTCCTTGACCGAATGCTGCGTCGGCTTGGTCTTCAACTCGCCCGAGGCCGCCAGATAGGGCAGCAACGTCAGGTGCATCAGGATCGACTGGCCGCGCGGGCGTTCGTGGATGAACTGGCGGATCGCCTCGAAGAAGGGCAGGCCTTCGATGTCGCCCACCGTGCCGCCGATCTCGCAGAGCATGAAATCGACCTCGTCGTCGCCGATGCGCAGGAAATCCTTGATCTCGTTGGTCACGTGGGGAACCACCTGGATCGTCTTGCCCAGGTAATCGCCGCGGCGTTCCTTTTCGAGAACGTTGGAATAGATCCGCCCCGAGGAAATCGAATCCGTCTTGCGCGCGGGCACGCCGGTGAATCGCTCGTAATGGCCGAGGTCCAGGTCGGTTTCGGCGCCATCGTCCGTGACGAACACCTCGCCGTGTTCGAAAGGCGACATGGTGCCCGGATCGACGTTCAGATAGGGGTCCAGCTTGCGCAACCGGACGGTAAAGCCCCGGGCCTGCAACAGCGCGCCCAGCGCGGCCGAGGCCAGCCCCTTGCCCAGGCTGGACACCACGCCGCCGGTGATGAAGACATAGCGCGCCATGCTGGAAACTCCCGTGTTCGTCGCAGCAAAAAGAAACGGATCACGGGAGTCGGGATATACCCCAAGTCCCGGCTCTCCGCAAGACGGACGCAACATGCAGCGTCAACGGACCGTCCGGCCCAAAATCTAGGTAATGGCTCAGTTGCCGCGCGGGGGCAGGACCGGGCTGTCGCCGGCCGGGGGCAACTGGACATCGGGCAGTTGCACATCGGGCGTCGCGGGGGCGGGTGCCGGCGCGGTTGCCGGGGCGGACACGCCCAGTCGCTCAAGCACCGACGTTTCCGCCGAATTCGAGGCCCCGATCACCGTCAGCGCCAGCGAGGTGCAGATGAAGGCCGCGGCGAATGCCCAGGTCAGTTTGGCCAGCCCCGTCATCGGCGGGCGACCCGCCTGCGGGCCCATCGACCCGCCGATCCCCAGACCGCCGCCTTCCGACCGCTGAAGCAACACGACGCCCATCAGCGACAGCGCCAGGACAAGGTGGATGATCAGGACGACAGTCTGCATGGGGCGGCCTTTGCAACGGTTCGCGCCTATCTATGCCCAGCGGGAATAGGGTGCAAGCCCTTTGGCCGCGGCTTTGGTCAGGGCGCGGCCTCGCAAACGGCCGACAGTTTGTTGCCGTCGGGGTCGCGCAGATAGGCGGCGTAGAAATGCGGACCATAGGCGCGCAGGCCCGGCGCGCCCTCGTCCCGGCCACCATGGGCCAGCCCGGCGGCGTGAAACGCATCGACCGCCGCGCGCGAGGGGGCGACGAAACAGGCCATCGTGCCGTTGCCCGCGCTGGCCGGCCGCCCGTCATACGGCGCGTTGATCCAGAAATCGCAGTGATCCGCGCCCGGCCGGCCATAGCCGCAGCCGTTCGGGTCGGTTTCCAGCCGCGCATAGCCCAGCGCGCCCAGAACCGGATCGTAGAACCGCGCCGCGCGCGCCGGATCGTCGGTGCCAAAGGTCAGGTAACCGAGCATCGCGGGTCACACCTCGTCCACGTCATCCACATCTGCCTGCCCGCTGATTCGCCGTCTCAGGATCGACCAGCTCAGCCCGATCCCCAGCACCAGCGAGGCCGCGACGATCCCCAGCCACTGGTTCATCACGGGATTGTCGGCCCTGAGCACCCCCCAATCGACCAGCACCCAGATCAGCGCCGCGAACACCGCCGCCACCAGCGCCATGCCGATCGGCCCGATCGAGCGCAGCGTGGCGCGCAGGTAGACGATATAGCCGACCGCCAGCAGCAACCCGCCCAGAACGGCCAGCGGCATCTGCGCCTGCCAGTTCCGCTCGGCCCAGCGCAGGTAGTTCCACGACGTCGGGTTCCAGGTCAGCGCCAGCAACACGAAGGCGATCGCCCAGCGGGAAAGAATGGCCATGCGGGGGCTCCTTGTCCGGTTCGTTCCCTTCGTGCCAACTGCCGGCGCCCCTGTCCAGAGCGGGCTTTGCGCCCGCCTCGGGCCCGGTGGGGCGAAAAGACTGTTTCGCTGCACCGCACACATCGCTATAGAACGCTCGGCTTCAGCAAACCGGGAAGGATTCCTGTCATGGCCAATGTTGTTGTCGTGGGCGCCCAGTGGGGCGACGAGGGCAAAGGCAAGATCGTCGATTGGCTCAGTGAGCGCGCGGATGTGATCGCGCGGTTCCAGGGCGGGCACAACGCCGGCCACACGCTGGTCATCGATGGCAAGGTCTACAAGCTCAACGCGCTGCCCTCGGGCGTGGTGCGCGGCGGCAAACTGTCGGTCATCGGCAACGGCGTGGTTCTGGACCCCTGGCACCTGGTGACCGAGATCGCCAAGATCCGTGAACAGGGCGTCGAGATCAGTCCCGAAACGCTGATGATCGCCGAGAACACGCCGCTGATCATGCCCTATCACGGCGAGTTGGACCGCGCGCGCGAGGCCTCGGCCGCCGACAGCAAGGCCAAGATCGGCACCACCGGGCGCGGTATCGGCCCGGCCTATGAGGACAAGGTCGGCCGCCGGGTGATCCGCGTGGCGGATCTGGCCGACCCGGCGACGCTGGAACTGCGCGTGGACCGCGCGCTGATGCATCACAACCCGCTGCGCGCCGGTCTGGGGCTGGAGCCGATCGACCGTGACGCCACCGTGGCGATGCTGAACGCGATCGCGCCGCAGATCCTGCCCTATGCGGCCCCGGTCTGGAAGGTGATGAACGACATGCGCCGCGCCGGCAAACGCATCCTGTTCGAGGGCGCGCAGGGATCGCTTCTGGATATCGACTTCGGCACCTACCCCTATGTCACCTCGTCGAACGTGATCGCCGGTCAGGCCGCGACCGGCGTGGGCATGGGACCGAACGCGATCGATTTCGTGCTGGGCATCGTCAAGGCCTATACCACCCGCGTGGGCGAGGGCCCCTTCCCCACCGAATTGTTCGACGCCGATGGCGAGCGTCTGGGCACCCGCGGGCATGAATTCGGCACCGTCACCGGCCGCAAGCGCCGCTGCGGCTGGTTCGACGCCGCGCTGGTTCGCCAGACCTGCGCGATTTCCGGCATCAACGGCATCGCGCTGACCAAGCTCGACGTGCTCGACGGGTTCGAGACGCTGAAGATCTGCGTCGGCTATGCACTGGACGGGCAGCGGCTGGACTATCTGCCCACCGCCGCCGACCAGCAGGCGCGCTGCACCCCGATCTACGAGGAGATCGAGGGCTGGTCGCAATCGACCGAGGGTGCGCGCAGCTGGGCCGACCTGCCAGGCGCGGCGATCAAGTATGTCCGCCGGATCGAGGAGTTGATCCAGTGCCCCGTGGCGCTGCTCTCGACCTCGCCCGAGCGCGAAGACACGATCCTTGTCACCGACCCGTTCGCGGACTGAACCATGGCCCTGTCCTACAAAGCGCGCCGCCGCTGGTCCCTGTTCGTGCTGGTGGTCGCCCTGCCGGCCTATATCGTTGTCGCGGTCAGCCTCATGGGGTTGGCGCAACGGCTGTTCGGGCGGCCCCCGATCCTGGCCGAGCTGGCGATCTACGTGGGCCTGGGCGTGCTTTGGGCGTTCCCGCTGAAGGCGGTGTTCAAGGGCGTCGGCCAGGCGGACCCCGCCGAATCCGGCAGGAACGGGGACTAGACCCCGCCGCCCGCGCCGCGCCGCCCGTCAGCGAAAAAGGCACCGCCTGCGCGGTGCCTTTTGTCGTTTCCGGGGGCCCTGTCCAGGGTCCGGCGGGTCAGCCCTGCGCAAAGCGGCGGGCCTGCTCGCCGAATTCCGAATCGCGCGACAGTTCGAATTGCCCCCGGCGCGAGCGTTGCATCGTGCCCTGCCGCATCAGCGTGCCAAAGGTGCGCAGCAGGTTCTCGCGCGAGCGGGTCATCGGCTGGCCGGTCGCCACGACGTGACGCATGACCTGCGGGCGCGTGAATTCCTCCAGCCCCTCGACATGCGTGACATAGGCAGCCGCGGCCTCGGTCAGTTCGGCCAGCGTGGTCAGGTGCATCGGCCCCACGAAATCGGTGAAGGCCTTGCCGCGCGGGGCGGCGGGCGCGGGCGTGTCCTCGTCGAAGAGTTCCTCCATCGCCAGCGCACCCGTGGCGATCCGGCGCGGACGGACGGCCTCGGCCTCGCTTTGGGCGGGGCGGTCGATGCGCTGTTCGCTGACCAGCACCAGGGGCGGCTGGGCGTTGCGCGGCCGTTCGGTGCGTTGGGCCTGGGGCCGGCTGGGGCGCCGCGGCGTGCCATCGTCGCTGCCCTCGGCCGCCGGGCGGCGCACGGTGCGTTCCAGATCCTGGCGATAGCGGGCGATCTCGGCGCGTTCCTCGTCCTCGGGATTGCGCGCGGCGCCGGCCTCTTCGTCGGCACGGGTCGCCACGACCGCGGCCTTGAGGTGCGAGATGGTCGATTGCCGGCGCTGGGCCTCGGCCCCGGACAGGTGCGAATCGGCCTCGGTGATGAGCCGATCCATCGAGGCATCCGCCTCGCTGTTCAGCGCGGCGCGGCGCAGGCGCTCGGCCCGGCGCTGGGCCTCGGCGTCGCGTTCGACCGCCGCCAGTTCGGCGACCAGTCCGGCCTCGTCCTCGGCGCCCAAGCCGGTGTCGCCCAGGGCCTCGACGACGCGGCGCTCGATCGCGGCCTCGTCGATCTCGTCCTCGGCGATCAGGTCGCGCGGATCGGCCGAGTCGTCGTCCTCGTCGGCCAGATCCTCGGCCACCCCGGACCTTGCGGCGGCGGTATCCTCGACGGAACCGGCATCGGCAAAGGCGGCCAGCGCGGCGCGCACGGTGTCTTGCGTATCGGTCTGCGGGGCGGCTTCGGTCGCCGGGGTGGGCGACGTCGGGGCCAGGGCGGCGGCGGCTTCCGGGGTCGCGGCCGCAACCGCCGCCAGAAGCGCCGCTTCGGACAGGCCGTCGGTGCGTTCCGGCGCCTGGCGCGCCGCCTCGGTCGCCGGAGCGGCGGCACCAGGCGCGGCCTGTTCGCGGGCTTGCGGTTGGGCCGCGGTCTGGGCAGGCGTCTGGGCCAGCGTCTGGGCCGGGGCCGCGGGCTGCCCGGGACGGACGACCACCACGCGGCGACGCGGGGCCGCCGGCTGTTCAGCGTCAGCGGCGGGCTGCGCGCCGCGCTCGGCATTGCGGCGGGCGATATCCGCGCGGACCGACTCTTCCAGGCGGCGCCGTTCGGCGGCCAGCCGATCGCTGTCGGCGTCGCGGAAAGGTTCGGGCTGCGCCTCGGTGGTGCCCTCGTCCGCGAGATCGTCCGAGGTGGCCGGCGCCACAGCCCGGGCGGCCTCCTCGGCGGCGAGGCGTTCAGCCTCAACACGGGCGGCCTCCTCGGCGGCGAGGCGTTCGGCCTCAACCCGGGTGGCTTCCTCAGCGGCGGCGCGCTCGGCTTCAACCCGGGCGGCCTCCTCAGCGGCGGCGCGCTCGGCTTCAACCCGGGCGGCCTCCTCGGCGGCGAGGCGTTCAGCCTCAACACGGGCGGCCTCCTCGGCGGCGGCGCGCTCGGCTTCAAACCGGGCGGCTTCCTCGGCGGCGAGGCGTTCGGATTCGACAATGGTGTCTTCGGGGGTTTCTTCGGGCGCGTGCATCAGCGTCGCGACGGGCTCGTCGTCGTCGCTGGTCTCGAAGGCGCGGACCTGGGCGACGGCGGCGCGGATGCGTTGCAGTTTGGCCGAGATACCGCTCAGCGCCGCGCCATCGTCTGCCGCGTCGTCGGCGGGGAGGGCGGCGGCGAGGGCGGCGGCAGGCACGACCGGGGCGGCTGCGACGGCCGCGTCGGCGCCAGCCCGCACGGCGTTGCGGGCGTGGGACCGACCGCCGCGCACATCGGCATGTCTCTCAGCGGGGATCCCGGCCTGCGCCGCCCCCTCGGCGTCGGAGTCGATCTGCGGGCGCAGTATGACGCCGTTGTCCTCGATCTTGGCATCGACGCGGCGCTTGATCTCGCGCTCGGCGATGCGGTGCAGCATTTCGGCGTCGGGCGTCGGCGGCTCGGCCCCGAAATACCGGTCCTCGGCGGCCAGATCGCGGAAATACTCGGCAATCGCCTTCATCGTGTCGAACGGCTCGTCGAACCCTTCGAGCGTGCACGAGAAAGTGCCATAAGACACCGTCAGGATTTTGTTCGGACCGACCATACGCTTAAGTCCCCTATTACTTTCAAGCCCGACAGTGCCTGCCTCAGGGTGCGCCAGTATGAAACGCGCAAGGTAATTTCTTGATCGGATTGTGGCGCAGCTTGCCTTCCCGCGCCGCAATTGACAAGAAAACCCTATGTCGGACCCTTTTGCAAAAGCCCCGGGCATCACGTTGGTGGGAGGTGGCGCCTCCAGCGCCGAGGCCCTGACCCGCGCCCTCGCCCGCGCGCCCCGCCTGATCGCGGTGGATGGCGGCGCCGACGCCGCGCTGGCCATGGGACACCTGCCAGACCTGGCGACCGGCGATTTCGATTCGATCAGCCCCCGGGCCCGGGCCGCGCTGGGCCCCGACCGCCTGCGCCATACCCCCGATCAGGAGGAAACCGACTTTGACAAGGCGCTGGCGTTTGTCGACGCGCCCTTTGCCCTGGCGGTCGGCTTTACCGGCGCGCGGCTGGACCACACGCTGGCGGCGATGAGCACACTTCTGCGCAACCCGTCGCGCCGCGTGATCCTGGACACCGGCCACGACCTGTGCCTGCTGTGCCCGCCCCGGCTGGCGCTGTCGCTGCCCCGGGGCACGCGGGTCTCGCTGTATCCGACGGCGCCGATGCGCTGCGACTCGGTGGGGTTGCGCTGGCCCACCTCGCCGCTGCATTTCGCCCCGGACGCCCGCATCGGCACCTCGAACGCGGCGACCGGCGGACCTGTGGTGCTGACCCCCGATGGCCCGTCGATGCTGCTGCTGCTGCCGGTCAGCGAACTGGACGAACTGCTGGCGGCGCTTGCCGGCGCGCCGCTCTGGCCAGATGCCGCTCACGCGCGATGATGTAGAGCCCCGAGGCGACGATCACGACGATGCCCGCCCAGCTCATCGGATTGGGCCAGTCACCAAAGAACAGCCAGCCGAACAGTGCGGCGTTGACGATCTCCAGATAGTGCAGCGGGGCCAGCGTGGCCGAGGGCGCGTAGCGCAGCGCATAGGTGATCGCGATATGCGACACCGTGGCCGCCAGCCCCAGCCCGGCAAGCTGCCCCCAGACAGCCAGGGGCGGATTGCTCAGTTGCAAAAGGGGCAGGTCGGCGCCGTGACCCAGGGCCAGCACCGGCACCATCAGCGCCATGCCCATCCAGGCGGTGTGGAACTGCATCGATTCAGGCGGGTGGTCGCGCGCGATGCGGCGGGTCAGCAGCATGTAGACGGCAAAGAACCCTGCGGTCGCCAGCGGATACAGCGCAATCGCGCCGAAGATCGCGAAATTGGGCTGGATCACCAGCAGCGCGCCCAGAAAGCCGATGACCGAGGCCAGGATCCGGCGCGGGCCAACCTGATCGCCGAACAGCAGAAAGCCCAGCGCCAGCAGGATGAAGGGTTCCACGAAGACGATCGCCAGCGCGTCGGCGATCGGCATGACCTGAACCGCCCCGACAAAGGCATAGGTCGAACCGATCAGCATGAGCGCGCGCGCCATGAGCAGCCCCGCCGATTTGGCCGACAGGCGCAGCGACTGGCGCATCACCGCCACCACCGGCGCCATCAACAGCGCCTGCACCACCATGCGGAAGAACGTCACCTGCGTGACGGTCACCGACTGCGAGGCGAATTTCGCCGCCACGTCGATCAAGGGCGCAATGGCGCAAAAGGCCACCATCAGCACGATGCCCAATGGCACCCGGTCGGTGCTGGAAGGTGAGGCTGCAAGGGTCATGACGCCGGACCTAAACTCCGGTTCGCGACGCGTCTACTCTGTCCGCGACCTGCCGCTCGCTTTCGCCCAAAAACCGCCGCGCGCCGGTCCGTGCCTGGGCTGGCACAGGGGGCCGCCGATCCAGGGCACCCGGCCATCCCGGCTGACAGGAAACCGATCTATCCCGCCGAGAAACCGCCGCAAGACCCGCACCGGCTGCGACAAATGCGATCACAGGCCGGTGTCTGACGTTCTTCGCCCCTCAGCAGTTGGGCACGTTCACCGCCAGCCCGCCCAGCGCGGTTTCCTTGTATTTCTCGCTCATGTCGGCGCCGGTCTGGCGCATCGCCTCGATGCAATTGTCGAGCGGCATGAAATGCTGCCCGTCGCCGCGCAACGCCAACGAGGCCGCACTGACGGCCTTGATCGCGCCCAGGCCGTTGCGCTCGATGCAGGGCACCTGCACCAGCCCCTTCACCGGGTCGCAGGTCATGCCCAGGTGATGCTCCAGCGCGATTTCGGCGGCGTTCTCGACCTGCTCGGGGGTGCCGCCCAGCACCGCGCAGAGCCCCGCCGCCGCCATCGCCGCGGCGCTGCCAACCTCGGCCTGACAGCCGCATTCCGCCCCGCTGATCGAGGCGTTGTGCTTGATCAACCCGCCGATCGCCGCTGCGGTCAGCAGGAAGTCCTCGACCCGGTCGTGACTGGCGCCCGGCACATGGTCCAGCCAATAGCGGATGACCGCCGGCATCACCCCGGCAGCACCGTTTGTCGGCGCCGTGACCACCTGCCCGCCGGCCGCGTTCTCCTCGTTCACGGCCATCGCATAGGTGGACATCCAGTCGTTGATGACATGCGGTGCCGTCAGGTTCAGGCCCCGCTCGGCCAGCAGCGCATCGTGGATCGCCTTGGCACGGCGGCGCACCTTCAACCCGCCGGGCAGAATGCCCTCGCCGGCCAGGCCGCGCTCGATACAGGCGTTCATCACCGCCCAGATGCGGTGCAGCCCGGCCTTGAGCGCCGCCTCGTCGCGCAGGCTCAACTCGTTCGCGCGCTTCATCGCGGCGATCGACAGGCCCGAGGCGCGCGCCATGTCCAGCATCGCCGCGGCGCTTTCGAACGGATAGCGCACCCTGGGGCCGGCCTGCGCCGCGGCACCGGCCGCGTGCTCGGCCTCGGTCACCACGAAACCGCCGCCGATCGAGAAATAGGTCTCTTGCGCGATCACGTCGCCCTGTGCATCGGTCGCCATCAGGATCAGACCGTTCGCATGCCCGGCCAGCGCGGGGCCGTAATCGAACTGAAGGTCCTTGTCGGGATCGAAGGCCAGAACCGGCAGATCGGGCGGCGTGACGGTCCGTGTCGCGCGGATCGCGGCGAGCGCGGTCTCGGCCCGGTCGGCGTCGTAGCTTTCGGGCTGAAAGCCGGCCAGACCCAGGATCACCGCCCGATCGGTTGCGTGCCCGACGCCGGTAAAGGCCAGCGAGCCATGCAGCGACGCCCGCAGACCGTGCACCCGAAAGGGCGACGCCCTGAGCCGGTCCAGGAAGCGCGCCGCCGCCACCATCGGCCCCATCGTATGCGACGACGACGGGCCGATACCGATCTTGAAAATATCGAAGACGGAGAGAAACATGCAGATGCCCCGTTGGATTTTCTGCACCCTATCCGCCGACGGCCCGGCCCCCGCGACTGACAGCGACGCAAGGGACCCCGTTTGCGGCCAGACCCAGGGTCGGTCAGGGGGGCGCGGCCCCCTTGGTGGCGGGCCGCGAATGCCTGGCCCCGGGGTATGGGACGCCCAGGGACGGGGCCGATCGACGCCCTGTCAATCCGGCCCTTCTTTGTGCCGCAAATATCCTCCGGGAGGGTCCGGGAGGGTGGAAAACCCTCCCGGCGGGGTCCGCACGCTCAGACGTCGAAACGAACGCCCTGCGCCAGCGGCAGCGAGGCCGAGTGGTTGACGGTGTTCGTGGCGCGGCGCATGTAGCCCTTCCAGGCGTCCGAACCGCTCTCGCGACCGCCGCCGGTTTCCTTCTCGCCGCCGAACGCGCCGCCGATCTCGGCGCCCGAGGGGCCGATGTTGACGTTGGCGATCCCGCAATCCGAGCGTTGCAGGAAGTCCTCGGCCTCGCGCAGGTTCAACGTGAAGATGCACGACGACAGGCCCTGTGGCACGTCGTTTTGCAGCGCAAGGGCCTCGTCGAAGTCCTCGTAGCCCATGACATAGAGGATCGGCGCAAAGGTTTCCTCGCGCACCACCGCGGTCTGGCCGGGCATTTCGACGATGGCCGGTTCGACATAGGCACCGCCCTGCGGCGCGCCCGAGGCCGCGCGGCCGCCGTGGACGATACCGCCATCCGCGCGCGCGCGGTCGAGCGCCGCCTGCATCCGCTCGTGCGAGGCGGCATCGACCAGCGGCCCGACCAGCGTCGTGGCCTTGCGCGGGTCGCCGATGGGCAGGCTGGCATAGGCGCGGATCAGCCGCTCCAGCAGCGCGTCGCGGATCGAATGGTGCACGATCAGGCGGCGCAACGAGGTGCAGCGCTGCCCGGCCGTGCCCACGGCTGAAAAGACGATCGCGCGCACCGCCATTTCCAGGTCCGCCGAGGGCGCGACAATCATGGCGTTGTTGCCGCCGAGTTCCAGGATCGACCGGCCGAAACGGCTGGCCACCGCCGGGCCGACGATGCGCCCCATGCGGGTCGAGCCGGTGGCCGAGACCAGCGGCACCGCGGGCGCGGCGGTCAGCGCGGCGCCCAGATCGGCGCCGCCGATGACGACCTGCATCAGGCCCTCGGGGGCGTCGTCGCCAAAGCGCGCCACCGCGCGGGCAAAGATCGCCGCGCAGGCCAGCGCGGTCAGCGGCGTCTTTTCCGACGGTTTCCAGATCACGGGATCGCCGCAGACCAGCGCCAGCGCGGCGTTCCACGACCACACCGCGACCGGAAAGTTGAACGCCGTGATGACCGCCGCCGGGCCCAGCGGGTGCCAGGTTTCGCGCATCACGTGGCCCGGCCGTTCCGAGGCGATGGTCAGCCCGTAGAGCTGGCGCGACAGGCCCACGGCAAAGTCGCAGATGTCGATCATCTCCTGCACTTCGCCCAGCCCTTCGGACACGATCTTGCCGGCCTCGAGCGTGACCAGCGCGCCCAGCGCCGCTTTTGCCGCGCGCAATTCTTCGCCCAGCAGGCGCACCAGCTCGCCGCGCCGGGGCGCGGGCACGCGGCGCCAGGCCTCGAAGGCGGCGGTGGCGCGGCCGATCACGGCGGGCATGTCGGCCAGCGGGGTTTCGGCGATTCGGGCAATCTCGGCCCCGTCGATGGGGCTGTGCACCGCCAGGGTCCCGCCGGACAGCGTGGCGGCGTCGAAGCCGCAGGCGGCGAGGATCTCGGCGGCGGAAGGCAGGTCGGTCATGGGATACTCCGGTTCATTCGGCGCGCAGGATAGGGGGGATGCGCGGCGGACGAAAGGGGGGGGGCGTTGAACGCGAGGGCCGAAAACGAAAAGACCCCCGGTCGGGCCGGGGGTCCTGTTGCGTTCGGAGAATGGCCGCGATTCAGGCCCGCGCGGCGCCCTGGTTGTGCTTGCGCGCGACCAGCATCTTTGCGGTTTCCACCGCGACCGCGGCATCGCGGCAATAGGCGTCGGCGCCAATGGCGCGGCCGAATTCCTCGTTCAGGGGGGCGCCGCCCACCAGCACGATGATGTCGTCGCGCCGGCCGGTTTCCTTGAGCGTGTCGATCACGACCTTCATGTAGGGCATGGTCGTGGTCAGCAGCGCCGACATGCCCAGGATATCCGCGTCCTCGGCTTCCAGCGCATCGAGGTATTTTTCGACCGGGTTGTTGATACCCAGGTCCACCACCTCGAAGCCGGCGCCTTCCATCATCATGCCGACAAGGTTCTTGCCGATGTCGTGGATGTCGCCCTTGACGGTGCCGATCACCATCTTGCCCATGCGCGGCGCGCCGGTTTCGGCCAGAAGCGGCTTGAGGATCGCCATGCCCGCCTTCATGGCGTTGGCAGCAAGCAGCACTTCGGGCACGAACAGGATGCCGTCGCGAAAGTCGTGGCCGACGATCGTCATGCCGGCGACCAGGGCCTTGGTCAGCACGTCATAAGGGGTCCACTCGCGTCCCAGCAGGATGTTCACGCCTTCCTCGATCTCGTCCTTGAGACCGTCGTAAAGGTCGTCCATCATCTGCGACACAAGTTCCTCGTCGTTCAGTTCGGACAGGATGATGTCGTCGTCGTCGGACATGGCGCGGTTCCCTGAAAAGCGTGTCTTGTTTCGTCAATGCGGCAGATGCGCCAGTTTCACTGATCCATTCCCGACATGCGCCGGATGAAAGACGACCACAAGGTCTTGTTTGCGTCGCGGACTTGAAAAATGTTCATCATATGTTCATCATTCGACTCATGGTGACACCCCTGCCCCCCAAAGATCCGACGCTCCGTGCCCGCGCCCGTGGCACGACCGCGCAGCCGGCGCCACGCTTTGAGTCAGAGCGGCGCGAATGGGCGCATGACGGCTGGGACCTGCCCGAGGACGACCGCCTGGTGACGCGCGAGGTGGCGATCGAGCGGCCGCGCAGCGTGATTTCCTGGAATCAGTCGCCGGACCTGGGGTTCGACCGTGCCCTCAACCCCTATCGCGGTTGCGAACACGGGTGCATCTATTGCTATGCGCGCCCGTCGCACGCCTATCTGGGCCTTTCGCCGGGGCTGGATTTCGAAACCCGGCTGATCGCACGACCGGATGCGGCGCGGGTGCTCGAACGCGAACTGGCCAAGCCCGGCTACCGAGTCGCGCCGCTGGCGCTGGGATCGAACACCGATCCCTGGCAGCCCATCGAACAGCACCACCGGATCACCCGCAGCGTGCTCGAGGTGCTGCGCGACTGGCAGCATCCGGTGACGATCACCACGCGCGGCGCCCTGGTCGAGCGCGATCTCGATCTGCTGGCCGGGATGGCGGCCCGGGGGCTGGTCGAGGTCGGGGTCAGCGTGACCACGCTGGACCCGGGCCTGGCCCGCGCGATGGAGCCCCGCGCGCCCGCCCCGGCACGGCGGCTGGCGATCATCCGTGCGCTCAGCGACGCGGGGATCCCGGTGCGGCTGATGATGGGCCCTCTGGTGCCCGGTCTCAGCGACCACGAGGCCGAGGCGATCCTCGCCGCCGGGCGCGCGGCGGGCGCGCGCGTGGCCTGGTGGGCCTTTGTGCGCCTGCCCGGCGAGGTCGGCGCGCTGTTTCGCGACTGGCTCGAACGGGTGCGGCCCGGACAGGCGGCCAAGGTCATGAAGCTGGTGCGCGAAATGCGCGGCGGCCGGGACAACGACCCGGCGTTTCACAGCCGGTTCCGGGGCCAGGGCGCCTATGCCGACATGGTCGCGGCGCGCATCCGCGTGGCGCGCAAACGGCTGGCCTACGAGGCCGCGCTGCCGCCGCTCGATTGCAGCCAGTTCCGCAGGCCGCCGCGGGCCGGGGACCAGTTGAGCCTGTTCTGAACGACCGGACCAGGGCCCGCGCGAACGGGCCCCGGTGTCTGGCGGGGGTCAGCGGCAGCGCCGGGTGTAATACTGGCCGCGACCGTTGGAATAGGCGCATTCGCCGGTGCGGGCGTTGCGCGCGACCATGACGCCGGCGGCAGCGCCACCCAGCGCGGCGACGATGGTCCAGTTCGGATTGGCGTTGAACGCGCTGGCCAGAAGCAGCCCGCCGGCCGCGCCGGCAAGACCGCCAACCGCGTCGCGTTCGTTCGCGGTCATCGTGCAGCCACCCAAAGCGGTGGACGCGACGACCAGAGCAACGAGAACAAATTTCATGCAAACCTCCATGGGATGAGCCTGCTCGACATTACCCGCACAATCGGCGCCGCCTAGGGCCATCGCAACGGGTCGGCACAAACCCGCCGCAGGCGCGTGGCTCGTTCGGGGTTCGGGGGCGCAAGGGGGCGCAACGGGGTGGCGGTCAGTCCTCGAACAGTTCCGACTGGCCGTCGGGGGCGTCGGCGTCCTCGTCCGCGTCGTGCAATGGCGCGCCGGGCATTCCGCGGCTGTCCAGAAGGCCCGCTTCGCGCAGTTCCTTCAGCCCCGGCAGGTCGCGCGCGGTTTCCAGCCCGAAGTGATCGAGGAACGCATCCGTCACCACAAAGGTCAGCGGGCGGCCCGGGGTCAGGCGGCGACGGCCAAAGCGGATCCAGCCCATCTCCATCAACTGGTCGATGGTCCCGCGCGACAGCGACACGCCGCGGATTTCCTCGATCTCGGCGCGGGTTACCGGGGCGTGATAGGCGACGATTGCCAGCGTCTCGATCGCGGCGCGCGACAGGCGGCGGGTTTCGACCTGCTCGGTGCGCATCAGCCACCCCAGATCCGGCGCGGTGCGCATCGCCCAGCCGTCGCCGACGCGCACCAGATGCACCCCGCGCCCGGCATAGCGCGAGCGCAGATGCACCAACGCCTCGGCAACGTCGCAGCCCTCGGGCAGGCGTTTGGCGAGTTCCGCCGCCGAGACCGGCTCGGCCGAGGCAAAGAGTATCGCCTCGATCATGCGTTCCTGCTCGCCCATGGGCGGCACCGGGAACAGGCCCGGGGTGGCGTTCGGATCGCGGGCGACGGTGGGGTCGGTGTCGTCGGTCATCGGGCCTCGTTCGGGCGCAGGCGCAGGCGGATCGGCGCAAAGGTTTCCGACTGGCGGAGGTCCAGTTGCCCCTGTTTCGCCAGTTCGAGGGACGCGGCAAAGGTCGAGGCCAGCGCCGAGCGCCGCCGCGCGCCGGCCGCGCGCCACCCGGGCGGCAGGAAACCGGCCAGGTCGGACCAGTCCACCGCGTGGCCGATCATGCCCCTGAGCCGCTCGAGCGCGGTTTCGAGCGGATAGATATCCGTCCGGTCAAAGGCATAGGGGCGGAATTCGTCCTTGGTGCGGATGCGCGCATAGGCCTGGATCAGGTCCAGCAAGCTCGCCGTATGCTGGGTGCGCTTTTCGATGGCCTGGGTTTCGGGCGCGCCGCGGGCAAAGAATTCGCGCCCCAGCCGGTCGCGCCCCATGAGCCGCCCCGCCGCCTCGCGCATGGCCTCGAGCCGCTCAAGCTGGAACGCCAGATGGGCGGCCAGATCCTCGGCCGAGGGGCCCTCTTCGCCGGGGTCGGGCGGCAGCAACAGGCGCGATTTCAGGAACGCCAGCCAGGCCGCCATCACCAGGTAATCCGCCGCCAGCTCGATCCTGAGGGCGCGCGCGGCCTCGACAAAACGCAGGTATTGTTCCGACAGTTGCAGCACCGAAATGCGCCTGAGGTCCACCTTCTGGCGCCGCGACAGCGTGAGCAGCAGGTCAAGCGGCCCCTCGAACCCGTCCACATCGACGATCAGCGCCTCGTCCTCGAGACGGGCGGCGACGCTGGATTCGGCGCCTTCCTCGAACTCGGACATGGGGCGTCACACCTGCGGGTTGCTCAGGCGATCAAGTTCGGCGGTGGCGGCGGCAATGTCAATCGGCGCGGGCACCCGACGGGCCGCAAGCGCGGTTTCGGCGCGCCAAGGGGCGCCCAGCGCCCCCGAGGCCGCGACGACGCCCTCCATCTCGGCCAGGTCGCCCGAACAGTGCAGCACCAGGTCGCAACCCGCCGCGATCGCCCGCGCGGCCCGGTCGGGCAAGGTGCCGGGCAGCGCGTTCATCGAAAGGTCATCCGTCATCAGAAGCCCCCCGAACCCCAGCGTCTCGCGCAGGTAGCGCAGCACGACGGGCGACAGGGTGGCCGGCGTCTCAGGGTCCAGGGCCTCGATCACCATATGGCCGGTCATGCCCAGCGGCAGGTCCGCCAGCGCCCGCACCGGGGCGAAGTCGCGCGCAACCAGCGCATCGAGCGGCTGCGTGCAGCGCGGCAGGGTCAGGTGGCTGTCGGCGTTGGCGGCGCCGTGCCCGGGCAGGTGCTTGAGCACCGGCAACACGCCGCCCGCCAGCAACCCCTCGGCCGCCGCGCGGGCCTTGGCCGCGACGTCGGCCGGATCGTCGGACCAGACGCGGCGCCGAAGAAACGGGTGCGTGTCGGGGCCCGCCACGTCGATCACCGGCGCGCAGTTTCCGTCCACGCCGACGGCGCGCAATTCGGCCGCCATCAGCCGGTGTCGCAGGCGGATCGCCGCCGCGTCGCCGCGCTGGGCGCAGGCGTCGGGCCAGTCGCGGGCCAGGGGCGGGCGCAGGCGCTGGACGGTGCCGCCCTCCTGATCCATGAACACCGGCGCATCCCGGCCGACCGCGTCGCGCAGCGCGCCGGTCAGGGCGCGCAACTGCGCGGCGTCCAGGACGTTGCGGCGGAACAGGATGAATCCCCAGGGGTCTGCCTGACGAAAGAACGCGGCCTCGTCGCGGGACAGGACCGGGCCCGCGCAGCCCAGGATGGTCGCGCCGGTCATCCCCGGCTCAGCGGATCAGGACGGGGATGCAATCGACGTTCTCGGCCTGAAAGATCGAGCAGAAGCGCCGGGCCTCGGGTTCGTCCGAGAAGCCGGCCGCGCGCAGCCGGAAGAAGGTGCGCCCCCCGGCCGAGGCGGCCTCGACGATGCGGCCGCGGCCATCCAGATAGGCCGGGAACCGGGCCGCCAGCGCGTCCCAGGCGGCACGGGCCGCAGGTTCGTCGTCATAGGCGCCCAGTTGCACCAGCCGGGTGCCCGGCGTCAGCGAGCGCGGGTCGATTTCCGTCACGCGCGGCGATCCCAGTCGCGTCACCAGTTCCTGAAGCAACGCCTCGGCCTGCGGATCGCCGCCGGCGCCCGTCGTCGCGGCGCTGGCAATCTGTTGCGGTGTGCCCTGCGCCGGCGCCTGGAACGCGCCGCTGGCAGGGCGCGCGCGCGGCACGGGCGAGCGCGCGACCCCCGGCAACGACGCCGGGACGATCTGCAAGGCGCCCTGCGGGGCTGGCATGCTGGCGATCTCGACGCTTTGCGGCGCGCCGATCGCGGCCCCGGGCTGGACCGGCTGCGGCGCGGCGATCGCGTTGACCCCCACCCGCGAGGCCAGCACCGCGGCCGAGCGGTCCTCGTCGGTCAGTTCCACGGGAGGCGGGGCCAGCGCGATGACCTGCGCGGCGCTCGCGGCGCCGCCCTCGGCCGCAACGGAGTTGACCGCCAGCCCCTGATAGGCCGCCTGCCGGCCGCCCGGGTCCTCGGGCGAGGTGCGGATGGGGCCGGACATCGCGCGGATCACCGGCACGCCCGTGACATCGCGCACCATCAACCGATAGCTCCAGACGCCGACGCCGACCATGAGGGTGATCGACAATGCCGCCCCCGCCAGGTTGACCAGACGCCCCACGCCGCCACGCCCAAGGTCCCGTTGTTGGACCGGCGCCGGCTGCGGGGCGTGATACGCCTCGTAGTGCCACTGTGCCATGCTCGCCTCACAAACCCGCCGGATTTTCCCGGTCTTGGCCTTAATTCACTGCCCGCCCGCGGAAATCCGCGGGCGCACCCGTCGCTGTCGCTGGCCTGAGATCAGCGCATTTCCTCGACGGGCTTCACCCCGAGGATAGCAAGACCTGCGGAAATAACAACGCCCACGGCACGCGCCAGAGCGATTTTGCGGGTCATCACAGCCACATCGTCCTGCACGAAGCGCAGCGCGGTCTCGTCATTGCCCCTGTTCCAGTGGCCGTGCAGGTCGGCCGCCAGCTCGGTCAGATAGCCGGCGATGCGGTGCGGTTCGTTCGCGCGGGCGGCGATTTCGACCTGGCGCGGCCAATCACCCATCTTGCGCATCAGCGCCAGCTCGGCAGGGTGATCCAGCGTCGAAAGATCCGCGCGTGCCAGCGCCGCGTCCGAGGTATCGACCCCGGCCTCGGCCGCCTTGCGCAGAACCGAGGCGACACGGGCGTGCGCGTATTGCACATACCACACCGGATTGTCGCGTGACTGTTCCAGCACCTTGTCGAAATCGAAATCCAGCGTCGCGTCGTTCTTGCGGGTCAGCATGACGAAGCGAGTCACGTCGGCGCCGACCATCTCGACCACGTCGCGCAGCGTGACGAAATTGCCCGAGCGTTTCGACATCTTGAAGGGTTCACCGTTCTGGAACAGCTTCACCAGTTGCACCAGCTTGATGTCCAGCGGCACGCGTCCCTCGGACAGCGCCGAGACGGCGGCCTTCATGCGCTTGACATAGCCGCCGTGGTCGGCGCCCAGAATGTCGATCAACAGATCGAAACCGCGCTTCACCTTGTCATAGTGATAGGCGATGTCGGGCGCGAAATAGGTCCACGAGCCATCCGATTTCTTCACCGGGCGGTCCACGTCGTCGCCGTGCGCGGTCGAACGGAACAGCGTCTGTTCGCGCGGCTCCCAATCGTCGGGGGTCTTGCCCTTTGGCGGTTCCAGAACACCCTCGTAGATCAGGCCCTTGGCGCGCAGGGTGTCGATCGCGGCCTCGATCCGGCCGGTGCCGTAAAGCGCCTTTTCCGACGAATACACGTCCATCGTGACGCCCAGCATCGCCAGATCCTGCCGGATCATGGCCATCATCGCTTCGGTCGCGAAATTGCGCACATCGTCCAGCCAGACCTCTTCGGGCTGGTCCAGCAGGCTGGCGCCGTAGCGCGCCTTCAGCGCCTCGCCCACCGGCACCAGGTAGTCGCCGGGATAGAGCCCTTCGCGGATCTCGGGGGTCAGGCCGTTTGCCTCGCGGTATCGTTCATAGGCCGAGCGCGCCAGCACGTTCACCTGCGCGCCGCCGTCGTTGATGTAATATTCGCGCGTTACGTCCCAGCCGGCAAAGGCCAGCAACGAGGCCAGCGCATCCCCGACCACGGCGCCGCGCGTGTGGCCCACATGCATCGGCCCCGTCGGGTTGGCCGAGACGAACTCGACGTTGACCTTTTGCCCGGCGCCCAGCGTGGCGCGGCCGAAATCCCGCCCCCGGGTCAACGCGGCGGTGACCACGTCCTGCCAGGCCGAGGGGACCAGCCGCAGGTTCAGGAACCCGGGGCCCGCGACCTCGGCGCCCGCGATCCGCGGGTCGGCCGCCAGTTTCGCCACCAGCGCATCGGCGATGTCGCGCGGTTTCATGCCGGCGGGCTTGGCCAGCACCATCGCCGCGTTGGTCGCCATGTCGCCATGCGCGGCGTCGCGCGGCGGCTCCACGGTGACGGCGGCGGTATCGAGACCCTCGGGCAGCGCGCCCTCGGCGGTCATGGCGCCCAGGCAGTCGATGACCAGTGCGCGAATGTCGGTGAACAGGTTCATGTCGTCGTCCTTTGCTGCGCCCTGCACTATCATGGCGGGCGCGAAGGTCAATCTCTGGACGGTGCCGGGGAGGTTGCGGGGGGTGCGGCATTGCCGTGGGCCGGACCCAGCGCGATCAGCCGCGTGCCGGCCGCCAGCTTCGACGGCGTGCGCCCCGCCGTTGCGATGGTCAGCGCACCACCGGCCGCGATCCAGCCCAGCAGCAGCGCCCCCGGTCGCGCCGCGCGCCAGTCGGCCAGCGAGAATTCCTCGGTCAGGCGGGTGACGCCGATCCGCTCGCCGTCGATCATGCGCTGGTCCAGGTCGTCAAAGGTCAACCCGCTGGCAAAAAGCTGTCCGCCCAGACCGACCGGCAGGGCATGGCGGCGGCTGTCGATCTTGTCGCCGGCCAGTTGATACACCGCCTCGCGGCCGAACTCGGGCGCGAGGTCGGTCGCAACCAGCGTGTTGTAGGCATCGTTGCCGGTGGCCACCAGAAGCGTGCCGAAACCCACCAGCTCGACCGAGGTTTCCGCCGCCTCGGACAGGATGTCGCCGTAGAACACCGCAAGGCCCTCGGACCGCGCGCCGCGCAGGCGGCGCGGGTTCTGGTCGCTGATCAGGACCGGCACCTTCTGCGCGGCCAGCGCGCTGGCCAGCCCCACCGAAAAGCGCGACCCGCCGACCAGCAGAACGCCCGGCGTTTCCGACGCGACCAGCCCCAGGAACCGCGCCAGCGGCGCCAGCGCGAAACCGTGCAGCACCACCGTGACCGCGACCAGCACAAAGGCCAGCGTGCCCATCTGCGCGCCGGCGCCAAGGCCCAGCGCGGCCAGGCGCTCCCCGAAAAGCCCCGCCACCGCGACCAGCACCACGCCGCGCGGGCCGGTCAGCGCGATCAGGGCCCGCTCGCGCCAGGGAACGGTCGAGAACGCCAGCGCGACCAGCACCGTCAGCGGCCGTGCCACCAGGATGACCGAGGCGACAAACGCCGCCGCCCGCCAATCCAGCGCGGCCAGGTCCGCGGGGTCCAGCCCCGCCGCCAACAGGATGAACACGCCCGAGACCAGAAGCACCGTCGCGTGTTCCTTGAACCGGCGCAGTTCCTCGAAGCTGGGCAATTGCGAATTGGCGATCACCAGCCCCATCACCGTGACCGCCAGCAACCCGCTTTCGTGCAGCACATGGTCGGCCAGGGCAAAGACGATCAGCACCCCGGCGAACAGCACCGGCACCTTCATGTATTCGGGCACGACGCCGCGCCGGAAACTGCTGGCGATGGCGCGCCCGCCGATCAGGCCGACCAAGGTCGCGGTGCCGATGCCCAGCGCATAGGTCAGCGCGGCCAGAGTGACATTGGCCTGTTCGTGGCGCACCAGCACGATGCCAAAGGCCAGGACCGCGGCCAGGGCCCCGATCGGATCGTTGACGATGGCCTCCCATTGCAGCAGCACCGCGGGGCGGCGCGACAGCCTCGCCTGTCTGAGCAGCGGTGCGATCACCGTGGGGCCCGTCACGATCATGATGCCGCCGAACACGGCCGCGGCCTCCCAGCCCAGCCCGGCCGCGTAGTGAACGGCAAGCGTCGACAGCAGCCAGCCCAGCGGCGCACCGACATAGACCAGCCGCCGCACCCCCTGCGCCGCGTCCAGCACCGACCGGATGTTCAGCGTCATGCCGCCTTCGAACAGGATGATGGCGACCGCGACCGAGATCATCGGCGCCAGCAACGGGCCGAATTCGCGCGCCGGGTCCAGCACGCCCAGCACCGGGCCGACGAACAGCCCGGCGGCCAGCATCAGCACGATCGCCGGCAGGTGCAGGCGCCAGGCCAGCCATTGCGCGCCCACGCCCAACGCGCCGATCAGCGCGAAGGCCTCGATGGGGTTCAGTCCCGATACGGTGCCTGCGGCCATGCGGTGCTTCCTTCGATCAGGCGGGCGTGTTCTTGCAGCGCGAAACGGTCGGTCATGCCGGCGACATAATCGGCGACGATGCGCGCCAGCGCGCTGTCGTCGCCAGCGCGGGCGACATCGTCGCGCCATTCCTCGGGCAGGTGCGCGGGCGCGGCCAGGAACAGCGTGAAGAGATCGCGCACCACCTCGGTCACCTCGGCGCGCATCCGCACCACCGAGGGGGCGCGATACATGCGGGTGAACAGGAACTGGCGGATCACCTTCAATTCGCGGAACAGCCGGTCGGAAAAGCGGATGATCGTGGTGCCCAGATGGCGCACCGCGTCGGCGTCGGCGGGCTGCGCCGCTTGCAGGCGGGTCTGGGCGACCAGGATCACGTCCTCGACCATGACGCCGAACACCCGGCGCAGCGCCTCGTGCCGCCGCCGCATCCTGTCGAGGCCGGGATACAGGCGGTCCACCTCGGCAAAGGCGGGCCCGGTGATGGGCAGCGCCATCAGGTCCTGTTCGGTGAACAGGCCAGACCGCAGCCCGTCGTGCAGGTCGTGGTGGTTGTAGGCCACGTCGTCGGCAATCGCCGCGACCTGGGCCTCGGCGCTGGCGTGGGTGTGCAGCCACAGGTCATGGCGGGCGTTGTATTCGACCAGCGCGGCCGGCAGGGGACCCTTGCGCGGCGTGCCGTCCGGGTTCACCAGGGGGCCGTTGTGCTTGGCGATGCCTTCCAGCGTCTCCCACGTCAAGTTGAGCCCGTCGAAATCGGCGTAATGGCGTTCCAGCGCGGTCACGATCCTGAGCGCCTGCGCGTTGTGGTCAAAGCCGCCATAAGGCGCCATCAGCGCCGCCAGCGCATCCTCGCCGGTATGGCCAAAGGGCGTGTGGCCCAGGTCGTGCGCCAACGCGATGGCCTCGGCCAGGTCGGTGTTCAGGCCCAGCGCGGCCGACAGCGTGCGGGCGACCTGCGCGACCTCGATCGAATGCGTCAAGCGGGTGCGGTAATAGTCACCCTCGTGCTCGATGAAGACCTGGGTCTTGTGCTTGAGCCGGCGAAAGGCCGAGGAATGGATGATCCGGTCGCGGTCGCGCTGAAAGGGCGAGCGGAAGGTCGAGATCACCTCGGGGTAGAGCCGCCCGCGCGAACGCGCGGGGTCGGCGGCGAAGGGGGCCGGTTGGGTCATTCTGTCCGTTCTGCCATGGCGCTTGTCGCGCGCCTTTGGCCTTCTTATATCTGGAGTCACGCCTCAGGAAAACGACGATCCATCATGAACTTGCCGCCGAAAGTCACCGACCGCGCCTTTGACCGCCTCGCCGAGATCGCCGAAAGCGCCGGACAGGCGCAGGTGCTGCGCGTCGCGGTCTCGGGGGGCGGGTGTTCGGGGTTCCAGTATGAAATCACGCTGGACCACGCCGAGGGCGAGGACCTGGTGCTCAGCGGCAAGGGTCAGCGGGTGGTCATCGACCCGGTTTCGCTGCCCTTTCTGTCGAACGCGGTGATCGACTTCACCGACGAGCTGATCGGCGCGCGGTTCGTCATCGAGAACCCGAATGCCGCATCCAGTTGCGGCTGCGGGCTCAGCTTTTCGATGGGCTAACGCAGGATCAGCAGACCGCCGCTGACCAGCGCAAAGACCAGCACCGCCACGCGCAGCCCCTGGCCGCCGATCCGCCGATGCGTCAGGCGCGAAAGCGCGGTGCCCGCCAGGACCGCCGGGATCAGCGCCAACGCCCCCAGCCATTGCGCGCGCGTGCCCTGCCCCGCCAGCACCAGCATGACCAGCGAGATCACCTCGCCGGCCAGAAAGCACACCGCGACCGTGGCGCGCAGCACCGGGGCGGCGGCGTGTTGATAGAGCAGCGCCAGCGGCGGGCCGCCGATGCCGGTCGAGGTTTCGGTGATCCCCGTCACCAGCCCGACCGCCAGCGCCGCCGGGCGCCCGGGATCGAAGCGCGGCGCGATCAGCGCGGCCAGCGCGGCCGCGACGGTGAACCAGCCGACCGCCAGGTCCAGTTGCCCCACGCTGAGCACCGCCAGCAGCCAGATCCCGGCAAAGGTGCCGGCAAAGCGGCCCAGCGTGATCCAGCCCGCGCCGCGCCAATCGACCGAGGCGCGCTCGCGCCAGGCGACCAGCCCATTCAGAGGCAGCATCAGCACCAACAGCGTGACCGGCAGCATCCAGGGCGCCACCAGCCCCAGAACGGGGGCCAGGATCAACGCAAAGCCGATTCCGATCGCCCCTTGCAGAAAGGCCGCGCCAAAGGCCACGACCGACAGCCCCAGGATCAGAACCAGGCTCATGCCCGGCTCCGGTCGCGGTGCTCGGTGGCGGTGGGGTGCACGCGCCGGATGCCGGCGCCGGCGATCGCCTCGGCGGTCAGGGCGCGGACCTCGTCCATCAGCGCGCGGGCGTCCCAATCGACGGGCCAGCCCTTCCACAGCCTGAGTTGGCCCTGCGTGAACACCGCGTCGATCTGGTCCCGGTTGCCATAGCGCACCAGTTCCCAGGGCAGATCGTGCGAGGGCGTGAACTCGGGCCGGTTCAGATCGACCAGCAGGAAATCAGCCGCCAGCCCCTCGGCCACGGCGCCGGCCGTGCGCCTGAGCCCGGCGGCATCCGCCGCACGGGTCGTCGCGGCATCGAGCCACAGCCACCCGCCGCCGCAGGAACTGTCCCCCGAGGCCAGCCCGAACCCCGCGCGCTGCATCCCCTCGGCCGCGTCCATCAGCCGGAAGGCATCGGCGCGGGTGCCGTCGGTGCCCAGGCCAAGGCGGATGCCCAATTCGGCCATTTGCAGGGCCGGGGCAATGGCGTTGCCCTTCCACAGGCTGGCGACGGGGTTGTAGGCCACCGCCGTGCCGGTCTGCCTGAGCAGCGTCAATTCGTGTGGCGTGACCAGCGTCGAATGCGCGATCAGCACATGCGGGCCCAGCGCGCGGATCGCCGCCAGGTGCTCGAGCGGGCGCTGCCCGCGCGCCACCAGCGAGCGTTCGACCGCCACCAGGTGTTCGTTCACATGGGTCTGGAAGATCGCCCGTGCCTCGGCCGCCATGCGCGACACACGGATCAGCATGGCGTCGCTGGCGGCCTCGGGGATCGAGATCGCCAGCGAGGGGTGGATCAGCGCGTCGCCTTCGAAGGCGGACAAATGCGCCTCGGCCCGGTCAAGGATGGCCTCGGAGGACGGGATGTCCGCCGCGCCCCCCAGATCGTTGCAGATCAGCCCCAGAACGGTGCGCAGGCCCGTTTCGTGCGCGGCGGCGACCAGCGCGTCGATACAGCCCGCGCTGCGGGTGCCCGCATCGACCGCCGTCGTGAACCCGCCGCGCAGGCATTCCAGCGCCGCCAGCTTGGCCGACAGATAGACCAGCCGCGGGGTCAGGCTGGCCTCGAGCGGGACCCAGATGCGGCGGAAGATCTCGCTCGGTTCGCCGAACACCAGCGACTTGCCCAGCGACTGCGTCAGATGCGTGTGGGTGTCGATGAACCCCGGCATCAGCAGATGGTCCGGCAGTGGCACCGGATCGAGCCGGGGATGCCGGGCGCAAAGCGCCCCGGCATCGTCGATCCCGGCAAAGCGGCCGGCACGCACCAGCACGCCCTGCCCGGTCTGCACGCGACCGTCGATCAGAACCCGCCCGGGCAGCAGCAGCAGATCGCCCCCGCCGGCCAGTGTCGCGCGCAGATCGGTCATTGGTTCGCCTCCAGTTCGGCGGCGACGATGTCGTCCCCGACGTCGGGTTCGACCGCGTTCATGAACAGCGCGTTGACCACCGCCGCGGTGATGGTGCCCATCGCCAGGCCGTTGCCCAGGATCATCTGGGCCCAGCGCGGGAATTCGCTGTAGACACCCGGCACCAGGATCGGCAGCAGACCCATCGCCAGCGCCGAGGCCAGCGTGATCATGTGGCCATGGGCGCGCAGGTCCACGCGGCGCAACAGGTCGATGCCAATCACCCCGATGATCGCGAAGACGATCACCGCCGTGCCGCCCACCACCGGACCGGGCAGCGCCGAGGCCAGCCGCGAGATCGGCGCGAACAGCGCGATCAGCACCAGGATGCCCCCCGCCGCGGCGGTAACGAAGCGCGACTTGACCCCGGTGGCGCGGACGATGCCGATATTCTCGCCCGAGGTGATGATGAGCGACGTTCCGAACAGCCCGCCGACCAGCGACGCCACCGCATCCCCCCGGATCGTCGCCGGCACGATCGCCTGGGCATCCCCCTTGCGGCCGACG
Organism: Rhodobacter sp.; assembly: GCA_020637515.1. Taxonomy (NCBI): domain Bacteria; kingdom Pseudomonadati; phylum Pseudomonadota; class Alphaproteobacteria; order Rhodobacterales; genus Rhodobacter; species Rhodobacter sp. The sequence goes on from JACKKG010000002.1 coordinate 67,781, forward strand.
ATCTCGACCGTTGCCAGGGTCTGGCCCGTCGCCTCGGCCATCGAGATCACCGAGAAGATGATGAGCGGCAGCGCCGCAAGCAGGTCGAAGCGCGGCATCCCGAAGGGCAGCAGTTGCGGCACCGCGACCAACGGCCCGTCGAACAGCGTCGGCAGATGCGCCGCGCCCAGCACAAAGGCGATCAGCGTGCCCGCAACCAGCCCCAGCATCACCGCCAGGCGTTGCCACATGCCCTTGAGGAACCGGGCAAACACCACCGTCAGCGCAATCGTTGCCAGCGCCAGGCCGATGTTGGTGGGGTTGGCGAAGCCGTCGGTTCCCGGACGGCCGGTGATGGTGCCGCCATAGATCCGCACCAGATTGACCGACACCAGCAGCAGCATCGTGCCCACGACGATCGGCGGAAAGAACACCAGCAGGCGGCGGAACACGGGCAGCGCCAGAAAGTAGAACACCGCCGTCATGATGACCGCGCCGACAGCGGTCTGCACATCGACCGTCGTGGCGATGGCGACGAAGATCGCGATGGGCGCGCCGCCGGGCACCATGATGAAGGGCAGCCGCGCGCCAAAGCCCGCCGGGCCGAAGCTTTGCAGCAAAGTGCCCAATCCGCAGACCAGAAAGGTCGCGCTGATGAGGGCGGCGGTCAGCGCGTCGTCGAAATGCAGCGCCCCGGCGACCAGGAACACGGCCGTGATCGGCGACGCCGCCATGACCAGCACATGTTGCAGGCCGAACAGGATGAGGTTGCGCGGGGGCGGAACCTCGTCCGTCGGATCGCGCGTTTCGGTCGGTGTCATGATCGTCTCTCCATGTTGAGGGCCCTCTTGGCGGGGCTTGGTGGGTTGGGGACCCGGTCGGCGGTGTGTCGACCCGGGGATCTGGATCGCAAACCGATTTGCGCAAATCGGTTTGCATGACTCGGATCGATAGCATGGAAATTGCCTCTTGCAAACCGTTTTGCTAGACCGGACCCCCAAAAGGACGGAAACCGCCGCGATGCGCAAACCCACGATCAGCGACCTGGCACGGGTGGCCGGTGTGTCCAAGACCACCGTGTCCCATGCCTACAGCGAACGGCGCCACGTCGATCCCGAAACGCGCAAACGCATTTTCGCCATAGCCGAGGAGATCGGCTATCGCCCGAACCGCGCCGCGCAGCACCTCAGGACCGGCCGCACGGGGATCATCGCGCTGGCGTCGTCGATGCCCTTTGCGGTTGCCGCCGGACCGTCGCGGCTGGGTTTCCTGATGGAGATCGCGGCCAGCGCCGCCGTCGCCTCGCTGACCCGCAACATGGCGCTGTGCCTGGTGCCCCCCCTGGCCGAGGGCGCCCGGTTCGACGCCGTGGTGCCCGATGGCGCGATCCTGGTCGAACCGCGCGATGGCGACCCGTTGCTGGCGCAATTCCTGACCGACGGGGTGCCGGTGGTGGCGATCGGCCGGGCGCCCGGGCAACCCGACCTGCCCTGCGTCGATCTGCGCTCGGCCGTGGGGGCGCAGCGGGTGCTGGACCATCTGGCGGCACAGGGCGCGCGACGGATCGGGCTGGTGACCGGCGCGCAGCGGCGCTGGTCGTATCTGGAAAGCGAGGCCGTGCACGCCGCGTTCTGCCAGGCGCGCGGGCTGCGCGCCGTGCAGATCCAACTGGACGAGGCCGGGGGCGAGGACCTTGCCGAGGCCGCCATCGTGCGCCTGTTGCAGCATGAGCCCGATCTGGATGCGCTGTTCGTGCCGGTCGATGCCTTTGCCACCGGCGCGACGCGGGCCGCCGCCGCGCTGCGCCGCCGGGTGCCGCAGGACCTGCGGCTGGCGACCCGTTACAACGGGCTGCGCGCGCGGCTGGCCGATCCGCCGCTGACGGCGCTGGACCTGCACCTGGACACGCTGGCGGATCTGGCGGTCGGACTGCTGCTGACGCAGCTCGACAGCGGTGCGGCCGACAGCGTGCTTGCCCCCGAACCCGACCTGGTGCCGCGCCGCTCCACCGCCTGAACGCGGGTGCGGTTTCAGAACTGCTCGATCAGCCGGTTCAGGTAGTCGCGCTCGTCCTCGGGGCGTTCGCGCTCGGCTTGCCGGCGGCGGATCTCGTCCATCAACTCGCGCGCGCGTTCGCGGGGGTCGGTGCCGGGCAGGACCGATCCGAACTCGCCGCCCTGCGGGCTGCTGCCCAGGTCGCGGCCCAAGGGGTCGCGCCCCGCGCCCTGCCCCTGCGCCTGCTGCTGCGTCTGCCCGTCCACGCCCTGCCGTTCCCGCCGGTCCGCAAGCTGGGCATCTCGGAACGACCGCAGCCCCTCGCGCAGCGCGTCCAGCGCCTGCGCCTGGCGTTCCAGCGCGCCGCGCAGGTCCCCCTGCTCGAGCGCCTGCGCGGCCTCGTCCATGGCGCGGTCGGCCTGCTCCAGCGCATCGAGACCGGCGTTGCCTTCCTCGGTCCCTTCGCCGGGCAATTCGCCCAGTTGCTGCTGGTGCAGATCCTCGCGCAGCTGGCGCTGGCGGTCGGCCAGATCCTGCATCGCCTGCGAGTCGCCCTTGCCCGGCTCACCCTGTTGCCCGGGGTCCTGCCCCTCGGGACCGAACTGGTCCTGCAATTGCTGGAAGGTCTCGTCGGCCAGACCCTGCTGGTCGCCCAGCGTGTCGCCCAACCCCTGCATCGCCTGATCGCCCGGCATCGGCTCACCGCCCTGGCCGCGTTGCATCTGAAGATTGTCGAGCAGCGCGTTCAGTTCGGCCATGGCCTGCGCGGCCTCGTCCATGCGGCCCTCTTCCATCATCTGCTGGATCGCGTCCATCATCTGCTGGATCTGGCTTTGCGTGATCGTCTGGCCCTGCGGATCGCCCTGGTCGCGCTGGTCGCCGCTCTGATCCTCGGGCGGGGCCTGTTCGGCCAGCATCCGCATGTAATCGTCGGTCGCTTCGCGCAATTCGTCCATCAACCCTGCGATTTCGCTGGGGTCGGCGCCATTGCGCATCGCCTCGTCCAGCCGATCGCGGGCGCGTTGCAGGCGTTCACGGGCATTGGCCAGTTCCCCCTCGTCGATCAGCAGCGCCAGGTCCCAGAGCTGTTGCGCCAGGTCGTCGCGCGCCTCGGGGGTGAAGGTCCCGGCATCCAGCCGCGTTTCGAGGAAGTCCACGGCCCCCCGGATCAGCACCGGCGCCCCGTCGAAGCGGAACGCCCCCTCGGGCCGGTGCAGCATCCCGCGCAGCAGTTGCGCCGCGTCGCGGGCGTTGGCTGTGGTCCACAGCAGATCGCGGCGGATCTCGGCCAGGGCCTTGGCCGCCGGCTCGAAAAAGCGCCGGCCCGGCAGGATCACCGATTGCGCGGCGCTGGTGCCCGTCTGCCCGGCGGCATCGGTCGCGCTGAGCGCGATGCGCACTGGCAGATTGGCCCAGGGGTGCAGCGAGAGGTCCTCGCGCAGGGTGTCGCTGACCTGCGTGCGGGCGCCCGTCATCGGCAACGGCAGGGCCAGGTGCAGCGGCGCGCGCGGCTCGGGGTCGCGCGACAGGCCGAAACGGCGGTCCACGGCGGCCAGGTCCAGCGTTATGTCCGCCTGACCGGCGGTCACGCCGAAATCGTCCGAGGCGGTGAAGCCCTGCTCCATCACCCCGCCGCGCGCCCGGGTGACGGGCCCCGAGGGCTGGATCGCCGGCACGGAATCGGGCGCGACCGTCACCTCCCACGTCCGTCCGCCGGGGCCGTCGATGGCCAGCCGCCCCGAATGGCGCGCGTCGAATTCCAGCGCCTGCCCGGTTTCGTCGGCCGTCACGCCCGCATCGAGCGACTGGTCCAGCGTCAACGCGCCGACGCGACCATAGAAGCGCAGCACCACGCGGCTGCCCTGCGGCACCTCGAACGCGTCGCGGTCGATCTCGTTCAGATACAGGCCCGGCCGGCCGGTATAGGCGGGGGGCACGATCCAGCCCTCCCAGCTCGGGCCGACCACGGCGCCCGCGCTGCCCGGCAGTCCGGCCAGCGGCCCCTGCCCGCCCGGCGCGGCAAAGAGCAGCGCCATCAGCCCCGCCGTCAGCGCCATCAGCCTGAGGCCGTAGGGATCGCGATGCACCAGGTCGGGCCGGGGGCGCACCGGACGGGCGCGCGCGGCGGCCTGCTGCATCCTCTGGCGGTGGGCGGCCCACAGCGCGGCCGAGGCCGGATCGCCCGCGTTGATCGCCTGCCGGTCGGCCAGCGCGGCCAGAGGGCGCCCCGGCAACGTCCGGTCCAGCCGCGTGACGGCCTCGGCCCGGTTCGGCCAGCGGAACCGCCACAGGCCCAGCGCCAGCGCCACCGCGATCGCCACGACCAGCGCCCCGGCGGCCCAGATCGCCAGATCGCCCGGCATGCGGGTGTGCAGGTCAAAGGCCCAGGCTGTCCCGGCGATCAACGCCAGCGACCCGGCCAGCCACAGCGCCCGCAGCACCCGTTCGACCACCATCGCCGCGCGCGTGAGGGCAATCGCGCGAGCAGCGGGAACGAGCGGATCGGTTGGCGCCATGAAGACCTCTCGCAGGCGGGCCGGGCTTACAGCCAGGCCGGTATCGTATCGCGGGCGATCATCGCCTCATAGCTGGGGCGGGGCCGGATAACGGCGAAATGATCGCCCGAGACCAGCACCTCGGGCACCAGGGGGCGGGCGTTGTATTCGGACGCCATGACCGCCCCATAGGCCCCCGCCGAGCGGAAGGCGACCAGTTCGCCCGCCTGCACCAGCGGCATCGCGCGCTGCCTGGCAAAGGTGTCACCGGATTCGCAGACCGGCCCGACGATATCGACCGGCACCAGCGGCGCGCCCGGCGGCGATTCGAGCACCGGCAGGATGTCGTGGTGGGCGCCATACATGGCCGGGCGCACCAGGTCATTCATCGCCGCGTCCAGGATCAGGAACTCGCGGTCCTCGGCCTTCTTGCGGTAGATGACCTGCGCCACCAGGATCCCGGCGTTCCCCGAGATCAGGCGCCCGGGCTCGATCTCGATCTCGCAGCCCAGGTCGCCCAGCACGCGCTTGACCATCGCGCCGTAATCGGTCGGCAGGGGCGGCGCCTCGTTGCCACGGGTATAGGGAATGCCCAGACCGCCGCCCAGGTCCAGCCGGTCGATGGTGTGGCCGTCGGCCCTGAGCGCGCGCGTCAGGTCCGCCATCTTGCGATAGGCGGCCTCGAACGGGGCGAGGTCGGTCAACTGGCTTCCGATATGCATGTCGATCCCGACCACCCGGATCCCCGGCAGGCCGGCGGCCCGGGCGTAGATCGCGCGCGCGCGGCTGATCGGCACGCCGAACTTGTCTTCCTTGCGCCCGGTCGCGATCTTTTCGTGGGTGCCGGCGTCCACGTCGGGATTGACCCGCAGCGTGATCGGCGCCTCAAGCCCCAGCGCGCTGGCAACGGCCGAGAGCGCCTCGAGCTCGGGCTCGCTTTCGACATTGAACTGGCGGATGCCGCCCTCCAGCGCCTGCCGCATTTCCGCCGGGGTCTTGCCGACCCCCGAGAACACGATCCGCTCGCCCGGAACCCCGGCAGCCCGGGCCCGCAGGTATTCGCCGATCGACACCACGTCCATCCCCGCCCCCAGGTCGCCCAGAACCTTCAGCACGGCCACGTTGGCGTTCGATTTGACCGCGAAGCAGACCAGCGAGGGCAGCGGGTCCAGCGCCTCCTGGAACAGCTGGAAATGGCGCGTCAGGGTCGCCTGCGAATAGCAGTAAAACGGCGTGCCCACGGCGGCGGCAATGTCTGACACCGCGACGTCTTCGGCATGGAGGTGCCCGTTTCGATAGAGAAAATGGTCCAAGTCAGGCCCCCGGCCGATGCAGCGTTGATGTCAGTTTCGCGATCTTGCGGATTGGTCAGACATCCACGCGCCGCAAGAACAGGTAAAGCGGCAGCCCGCAGCTGACGCCGATGAGAAACGTGGCCGGGATCGCCAGCAGGCCGCGCCAGTTGCCGGTGCGCCGGCTTTCGACGACCACCCAGACCGTCAGTGTCGCCGCCGCGATGGTCAGGTCCCACACCAGCCCCGAGGTCGCCGCGTTGACATGCCAGGCCGCGACCAGCCCCGACAGCGACACGCCGTTCTCGGCGAACCACGCCAGGAACCAGCGCATCGGGTGGATCGCCCCCCAGAGCGCCAGCGCCAGCCAGACCAGCCGCATCACTGACCCCGCCAGAAACCGCTCAGGTCCATGCCGCCCGCTGCGGTGGGCGGCTCGCCCGCACCGCAGGCCGACAGCAACACCAGCCCCGCCAGCGCCGCCCAGAGTGTCCGTCTCATCCCAGGACCTCCTTCCATCGTGCGATCTGCGCCCGCACCTGATCGGGCGCCGTCCCGCCATACGAGACACGAGAGCGCACCGAGTTGTCCACCCCCAGAACGGAATAGACCTCGGCGGTGATGCCGGGGTGGACCGATTGCATCGCGTCCAGGCTCAGGTCCGGCAGATCACAGCCCTTGCCCTCGGCCAGCGCGACCAGCGTGCCGGTGACGTGATGCGCATCGCGGAACGGCAGGTTCAGCGCGCGCACCAGCCAGTCGGCCAGGTCCGTCGCGGTCGAGAAACCGCTGGCGGCGGCGGCGGTCAGTGCGGCGCGGTTGGCCGTCATGTCCTTGACCATGCCGGTCATCGCGGCCAGCCCCAGCATCAGGCTGTCGGCGGCATCGAAGACCTGCTCCTTGTCTTCCTGCATGTCCTTGGAATAGGTCAGCGCCAGCCCCTTCATCACCGTGAACAGCGCCACCGTCGCGCCCAGGATGCGCCCCAGCTTCGCGCGCAGCAGCTCGGCCGCGTCGGGGTTCTTCTTTTGCGGCATGATCGACGAGCCGGTGGTAAAGGCATCCGACAGCCGCACAAAGCGGAACTGCGCCGACGACCAGATCACCAGCTCTTCGGCGAAGCGGCTCAGATGCATCGCGCAAATCGACGCGGCCGACAGGAATTCCAGCGCGAAATCGCGGTCCGACACGCTGTCCAGGCTGTTTGCCGTCGGTCGGTCGAAACCCAGCGCCGCGGCCGTGGCGAAGCGGTCGATCGGGAACGAGGTCCCGGCCAGCGCCGCGGCCCCCAGCGGGCATTCGTTCATCCGGCGGCGGGCATCGTGAAAGCGGCTCTTGTCGCGGGCCAGCATCTCGACATAGGCCAGCATGTGGTGGCCCCAGGTCACGGGTTGCGCGGTCTGAAGATGGGTAAAGCCCGGCATCACCCAGTCGGCGCCGGCCTCGGCCTGGGCCAGAAAGGCGCGCATCAGCGCGTCGATTCCGTCGATCGCGGCGTCGGCCTGGTCGCGCACCCAAAGGCGGAAATCGACCGCCACCTGGTCGTTGCGCGAGCGCGCGGTGTGCAGCCGCCCCGCCGGTTCGCCGATGATCTCCTTCAGACGGGACTCGACGTTCATGTGAATGTCTTCCAGCGCCGTGCGGAACGGGAAGCTGCCGGCCTCGATCTCGGCCTTGACCTGCGCCAGGCCCGCGTCGATGGCCTGCTGGTCGGCCGGGGTCACGATGCCCTGGGCGGCCAGCATGGCGGCGTGGGCGCGCGATCCGGCGATGTCCTGGGCAAAGAGACGCCGGTCGAACCCGATCGAGGCATTGATCGCCTCCATGATGGCATCGACCCCGCCGGCAAACCGCCCGCCCCACATGCTGTTCGCGCCGTCGCTCATCGCAAATCCCCCGATTGTCGCGGCGCCGGTATACGCGCAGGGCGGGTTCGGCGCAATCGGCGGGCAGCGGTTCACCGCCTGTTAACGGCTGGCGGGCATTCTGGCGGCAGACGGAACAAAGGTGCCAGCGATGCCGACCCCAGACCCCATGCCCGAGGACGGGCTCGAAAGCCCCCTGTCCGTCGCGGACAGGATGCGACAGAACGAAACCATCGACATGGTGCGCCGTGCCCTGGACGAACGGCGCGCCCTGCTGGCCTATCAGCCGGTGGTGCAGGCGCGCATGACCAACCGCGCCGCGTTCTACGAGGCGTTCATCCGCATCCTCGACGACCGCGGGCGGGTGATCCCCGCGCGCGATTTCATGGGCGCGGTGGAAACCAGCGAACTGGGCCGGCGCATCGATTGCCTGGCGCTCGAGATGGGGCTGGCCGCGCTGGCGCGCGAACCCTCGATCCGGCTCAGTGTGAACATGTCCGCGCGCTCGATCGGCTACCCGTCCTGGCTGGCGGCGCTGGAACGCGGGCTCAGGTCGGACCCGACGATCGCCGAGCGGCTGATTCTGGAAATCACCGAGAGTTCGGCTATGGTCATGCCCGATCTGGTAACGGTTTTCATGGCCGACATGCAGGCGCGCGGCATCTGCTTTGCGCTGGACGATTTCGGCGCGGGCTATACGGCGTTCCGGTATCTCAAGGATTTCTATTTCGACATCATCAAGATCGACGGCCAGTTCATCCGCGGCGTGGCAGGCGACCCGGACAACCAGGTGCTGGCCCAGGCGCTGGTCTCCATCGCGCGCCATTTCGACATGTTCACCGTCGCCGAATCGGTCGAAACCGCCGAGGACGCGCGCTACCTGATCGACATCGGATTCGACTGCCTTCAGGGGTATTTCTATGGCATCCCCTCGACCGAGGCCCCCTGGCTCACCTCGAAGCTGGCGAAACTGGCCTGAATTCCGGTCCGGTTCCGCTAACGGCGCGAATTCGGGCGCGTTGCCCGCGTTTTCCGCACTGCGGCATTGATTCGACTCGGGGGGCTGCGTAAACCTTCGGGCATCCGCGCGCCGCATCGGTCGCGCCCTATGCGAGAGGATCCCCTATGACCAATGTCGTGATCGTTTCCGCCGCACGCACCGCCGTGGGCTCGTTCAATGGCAGCTTTGCCAACACCCCGGCCCACGAGCTGGGCGCCGCGGTGATCGAGGCGGTGGTTGCGCGCGCCGGGATCGACAAGGCCGAGGTGTCGGAAACCATCCTCGGGCAGGTGCTGACCGGCGGTCAGGGCCAGAACCCCGCCCGCCAGGCCGCGATCCGCGCCGGCCTGCCGGTCGAGGCCTCGGCCTGGGGCATCAACCAGGTCTGCGGCTCGGGCCTGCGCGCGGTCGCGCTGGGGGCGCAGCACGTGCAACTGGGTGACGCGGCCATCGTCGTCGCCGGCGGGCAGGAAAACATGTCGCTGTCGCCCCACGTCGCGCATCTGCGCGCGGGCTACAAGATGGGCGACGTCAAGTTCATCGATTCGATGATCAAGGACGGGCTTTGGGACGCGTTCAACGGCTATCACATGGGCCAGACCGCCGAGAACGTCGCCCAGCAGTGGCAGATCAGCCGCGAGATGCAGGACGTGTTCGCCGTCGCCAGCCAGAACAAGGCCGAGGCCGCCCAGAAAGCCGGCCGGTTCGCAGAGGAGATCACGCCCTTCGTGCTGAAGACCCGCAAGGGCGACATCACCGTCGATTCCGACGAATACGTCCGTCATGGCGCCACAATCGACGCGATGCAGAAGCTCAAGCCCGCCTTCACCAAGGACGGCTCGGTGACGGCGGCCAATGCCTCGGGCATCAACGACGGCGCGGCCGCGGTCCTGCTCATGAGCGAGGCCGAAGCCCAGCGTCGCGGCCTGCCGATCCTGGCCCGCATCGCCTCGTATGCGACGGCGGGTCTGGACCCGTCGATCATGGGTGTCGGCCCGATTCATGCCTCGCGCAAGGCACTGACCAAGGCCGGCTGGGCCGCGACCGATCTGGACCTGGTCGAGGCGAACGAAGCCTTCGCCGCGCAGGCCTGCGCCGTGAACCAGGAGATGGGCTGGGATCCCGCCCGGGTGAACGTCAACGGCGGCGCCATCGCCATCGGCCACCCGATCGGTGCCTCGGGCGCGCGCATCCTCAACACGCTGCTGTTCGAGATGAAGCGCCGCAACGCGAAAAAGGGCCTGGCGACCCTGTGCATCGGCGGCGGCATGGGCGTCGCCATGTGCCTGGAACGCTGAGATCGCCCTGCGCGCGAAAATTCTTGCTGCGAATGCACAATCGGGGGCGCAACAATGTTGCGCCCCCCTCTTATATTCGGTAACAGAATTTCAAGAACGGTTATCCTCAGGAGGACAGTATGGGACGGGTTGCACTGGTTACCGGCGGGTCGCGCGGCATTGGCGCGGCGATTTCACAGGCGTTGAAGGCCGCCGGCTACACGGTCGCGGCGAACTACGCCGGCAATGACGAGGCCGCCTCGGCCTTCACCGCCGAAACCGGCATCAAGACCTACAAGTGGAATGTCGCGGATTACGAGGCATCGAAGGCCGGCATCGCCGCGGTCGAAGCCGATCTGGGCCCCATTGACGTGGTCGTGGCCAACGCCGGCATCACCCGCGACGCCCCCTTCCACAAGATGACACCCGATCAGTGGAAGCAGGTGATCGACACCAACCTGACCGGCGTGTTCAACACCGTGCACCCCGTCTGGCCCGGCATGCGCGAGCGCAAGTTCGGCCGCGTCGTGGTCATCAGTTCGATCAACGGACAGAAGGGCCAGTTCGGGCAGGTGAACTATGCCGCGACCAAGGCCGGCGACCTGGGCATCGTCAAGTCGCTGGCGCAGGAAGGCGCGCGCTTCGGCATCACCGCCAACGCGATCTGCCCCGGCTATATCGCGACGGAGATGGTCATGGCCGTGCCCGAGAAAGTGCGCGAATCGATCATCGCCCAGATCCCCACCGGCCGCCTGGGCGAGCCCGCGGAAATCGCGCGCTGCGTGGCGTTCCTGGTGTCCGACGACGCGGGCTTTGTCAACGGTTCGACCATCAGTGCGAACGGCGGACAGTTCTTCGTCTGATCGCCCCGAAATCCGGGCGCAAGAGGGGGCCTTGCCCCCTCTTTTTGCTTTTGCGACAAGGCGCGGTCGAAAACGGGGGCGGACATGACGCGCGGCAAGGCCACAGGCATCGGGTTTTCGGCGGTGGCGCTCTGGTCCCTGCTGGCGGTCTTCACCGTAGCCAGTGCGCCGGTGCCCCCGTTTCTGCTGTCGGCGATGACCTTTGCCATCGGCGGCGCGGTGGGGCTGGTGTGGCTGCGCGCAACGGGCGGCACGGCGGTTCTGCGCAGGGTCCCGATCAAGGCCTATGCCTTTGGCACCGCTGGGCTTTTCGGCTACCATTTTCTCTATTTCACGGCCCTCCGATTGGCCCCCCCGGCCGAGGCCGGCCTGATCTGCTACCTCTGGCCGCTGCTGATTGTGCTGTTCTCGGGGCTGTTGCCCGGCGAGGTGCTGACGCGCGGCCATATCGCCGGCGCGCTGCTGGCCTTTGCGGGCGCCGCGCTGATCGTCGCGGGCGGGATTGGCGGGGTCTCGGGCGCGGCGGGGGGCTATGCGGTGGCCTTTGTCGCGGCGCTGACCTGGGCGGGGTATTCGCTGGGCTCGCGTCGGCTGGCAGGCGTGCCCACGGCCGCGGTCGCGGTGACCTGCCTGGCGACGGCCGGCCTGTCGCTGCTGGCGCATCTGGTGCTGGAACAGACGGTCTGGCCGCAGGGAATCCGCGGCTGGATGGCGGTGCTGGCCCTGGGCCTGGGCCCGGTCGGCCTGGCGTTCTATACGTGGGATGTCGGCGTCAAGCGCGGCGACATACAACTGCTTGGCACGGCCTCATACGCGGCGCCGCTCTTGTCCACCCTGGTGCTGGTTCTCAGCGGGCTGGCCACGGCCAGCCTGTCGCTGGCCCTGGCCGCAGGTCTCATAGCCGGCGGCGCACTGATTGCGGCGCGCGCCGGGCGCAGGATCACTCAGCCGCGAGGCGCGTGATCTCCTCCTTCAGACGCAACTTCTGCTTCTTCAATTCGGCGATCGCCAGATCATCCGCGCCGGGCGCCCGTTGCGCAGCCTCGACCTTTTCGGCGAGGGCCTGATGGCGGCGGCGCAGTTCCTGAAGATGCGAAGTCAAGGACATGAGTATCCTCCTGTTTCCGGGTGTCCGTGACCTCAGTGCACCACAGTTTCATCCATTTGTCACACAAAACCCGAAGCCGATTTGCGTCGATTTTGACGGGCCGGCCAGGCACCGCCGATCAGCCCCAGTCCAGCCCCCGGGCGTCCCGCAACAGGGCCTGCGCGGCGGGCGAGAAATCGTCGCCGTCGGCGCGATGCGCGGCGCCCAGGTGCAGCACCAGGGGCGGCAACAGGCGGAAGGGACCCTTCGCCCCCTTGCGGGCCTGGATCAGAACGCGCCCCGCCTGCCGTTCCGCGCGTGGCGCCAGCGGGCGCACCGCGATGGCGCCCGCCGGACCGTCGAGGGCCGCCAGCAACGCGGGCAGTCGCTCGGCCAGGTGAATGAGGGTCAGATATCCGCCGGGTTTGACGCGTTTCAGCCCCTGCCCCACCCAGTCGGACAGGGGCGTCTCCTCGCGCAGGGCGGCGTCGCGGCCGGCGTCCTGCGCCGCCGGCGAGCCGGCGCGGTAATAGGGCGGGTTCGCCAGCACATGGTCGAACCCCACGCGCAGCCCACTGGGCAAGGCCATCAGATCGGCTGTTTCGATTTCGGCAACAATCCCGTTCTCGCGCGCGTTCAACCGGGCGAGATCGGCATAGGCTGCCTGCCGTTCGACCGCGCAAAGCCGCAGGTCCGGAACGCGCGTGGCCAGCGCCAGCAGCGCCACGCCCACGCCGCAACCCAGTTCCAGGATCGAATCCCCCGCCCGCGCGCCGACCGCGGCGGCCAGCAGAATCGGATCGGTCGCCGCGCGGTAGCCCGTGCGCGGCTGACGAATGCGCAACCGGCCGCCCAGAAAGACGTCGAGCGTGGTGTCGTCAGTCATCCAGGGGCACGTTGTTGTCGCGCAGGATGGCCCGGGCCAGGAACAGATCGCGCTCGCGCACCATCAGGCGCTGCGGCACGATGGCCAGCGCGCTCATATGGACGTCCACTGCAAACGCCTCTATACCTTCGGCGCCGAGAAGGGCCGTCGCGAAGGGGATGATCGTGGGGTTCGAGGTGCGCAAGAGTTCTTTCATCCCGTCACTAAACGGCAAGCGCCCGCGCTTGTCAAAGCGGGGAAGCGGCCGAGGATGAGCACCACCCAGATCAACCCGCTCGAGGCCCTGTCGCAGGCCTTGTCGCTGGACATGGCAGCGGTCAACACCTTGATCCGGCAGCGAATGGCGTCCGAGAATGCGCCGCGCATCCCCGAGGTCACCGCGCATCTGATCGAGGCCGGCGGCAAGCGCATCCGGCCGATGATGACGCTGGCGGCGGCGCGTCTCTGCGGCTACGATGGCGACGCGCATGTCAAGCTGGCGGCGACGGTCGAATTCATCCACACGGCGACGCTGCTGCATGACGACGTGGTGGACGAAAGCGCCCAGCGCCGGGGCCGTCCGACGGCGAACCTGCTTTGGGACAACAAGTCGAGCGTGCTGGTCGGGGACTATCTCTTTGCCCGGGCGTTCCAGTTGATGGTCGAACCGGGAAACCTGCGCGCGCTGACGATCCTGTCGAACGCTGCCGCCGTGATCGCCGAGGGCGAGGTGCTGCAACTGACCGCGGCGCAGAACACCGCCACCACGGAGGCGACCTATTTCAAGGTGATTCGCGGCAAGACCGCCGCGCTGTTTTCCGCCGCGACGCAGGTCGGCCCGGTCATCGCCGGCTCGGACGAGGCCCAGGTGCAGGCGCTCTATGACTATGGCGATGCGCTGGGGATCTGTTTCCAGATTGTGGACGATTTTCTGGATTACGGAGGCGCGGGCGACGGGCTGGGCAAAAACCTGGGCGACGATTTCCGCGAGGGCAAGCTGACCCTGCCGGTGATCCGCGCGATCGCCGCCGCCGATGCCGACGAACGCGCGTTCTGGGACCGGACCATCGGCAAGGGCCAGCAGGCCGAGGGCGATCTGGATCACGCGATGACGCTGCTGGCCCGCCATGGCACGCTGGAAAGCACGCGCCGGACGGCCCTCGACTGGGCGGATCGGGCAAGGTCCGCGCTGGCCCCGCTGCCGGCGCACCCGCTCAAGGACATGCTGGCCGATCTGGCCGATTTCGTGGTGAAGCGGGTTAGCTGACCCGGCCGGACATTGGCGTCAGGCCAGGCTGCGCGTGGCCTGAACGAAGCGCCCCGGCACGCTCAGGCGGCGTTCCGCCGCGCGGCAGGTGCGCTCGTCCGCAAAGATCCCGACGCAGGTCGCCCCCGATCCGGTCATCCGCGCCAAAAGGCACCCGGGCTGCGTGCCGAGTTCGTCCAGCAGCGCCGCCACCGGCGGCAGAAGTGCGCGCGCCGGAGCCTCGAGGTCGTTGCGCATCCCGCTCAGCCAGACGGCCAGGTCGGCGGCGTCGCGCCATCGCGGCAGGGCTGCGGGCATCGGGGGATTGTGCTTTTTCGTCAGAGCCTTGAAAACCGCGGGCGTGGACAGGCCGACGCCGGGGTTGACCAACAGCAGCCACAGCGGCGGCACCCCCAGGACCGGCTCGAGGTGCTCGCCCAGGCCGCGCATCCGCGTCGGCCGAGGCGCGGCCAGACAGACCGGCAGGTCGGCCCCCAGGCGCATCAGCGCCGCGGTCCCCGGCAGCGTCAGCCCCTGCGCGCGCGCCACGAGCCGCAGCGCGGTCGCCGCATCCGAGGACCCGCCCCCCATCCCCGAGGCCACGGGCAAGTGTTTTTCCAAGGACAGCGCCGCGTCGCGGGCGCCGATCAGGCGGGCCGCGCGCAGGATCAGGTTGTCCCCCTCGCCCAGCAGGCCGGCCGCCTGCGGCCCCGTCACCGCCAACGACAGACCCGTGCCGGCGTGCAGCGCGACCTCGTCGCCGAATTCGGTGAAGATCACCAGCGAATCCAGCAGGTGATAGCCATCCGCACGTTGGCCGGTGACGTGCAATGTCAGGTTGATCTTTGCCGGTGCGGTGGCCCGCATCACTGATCCGGATGCAGCGGCGGCTCCCCGGCCTCGGCGCGCACGGCGTCCAGACCGACCTCAAGCTTGCGGCGCAGGCGGTCCTCGTCCAGATCGTCGGCCGGCGCAAAGGACAGCGCCCGGCGCCATTGGAACCGCGCCTCGCGGTGGCGGCCGACGGCCCAATACACATCGCCCAGATGGTCGTTGAGGATCGCATCCGTCGGTTGCAGTTCGACCGCGCGCTCCATGTTGGGCACGGCATCCTCGTAATGCCCCAGCCGAAACTGCGCCCAGGCCAGACTGTCCACGATGTAGCCGCTGTCGGGCTCGGCGGCGACGGCGCGGCGGATCATGTCCAGCGCCTCGACCAGCTTTTCGCCGCGTTCGATCAGCGAATAGCCCAGATAGTTCAGCACGGTCGGCTGATCCGGTTCGACCGCCAGCGCGGCGCGGAAATCAGACTCGGCGGCGGCCCAGTCGTCGGTGCGCGAATAGGCGACCGCGCGGGCGAACCAGGTCTGCCACTCGGGTTCCAACCCGTTCGCGCGCAGGATGTCGATCGCCCGGGTATAGGCGGCGACCGCCTGCGGGAATTGCGCGTCGCGGCGCAGCGCATCGCCCAGCACGGTCTGGGCGGCAAAGCTGTCGGGGTTGTCGGCGGCCAGTTGCAGCAATTCGTCCAGCGCCGCGCCGGCCTGGCCCTGCGCCTCGAGGACCTGCGCGCGCCCCATGCGCGCCGCCATGTCGAAAACGCTGCCCTGAGGAATGCGGGCATAGGCGGCGGCGGCGGCCTCGGGCTGGTCCAGATCCTCGAGGATCTGGCCGATCAGAATCTGCGCGTCGGTCAGGTCCGGGTTGATCCAGACTGCCGCCTGGGCATAGATAAGCGCCTCATGCGTGTTCTGTGTCGCGCTCATCGCGCTGGCCATGACGGCGAAAACCTCGGCCATGCCCTGCGCCGGGGTCGAGATCAAGTCGAACGGCAGCGCGTGGTGGTCGGCGTAGGCCGCGCGCATCCGCGTGATCGCCGGGTCCATCCCCGAGGCAAAGACCCGGTCGATCAGCGCGACCGCGTCGTCGTAGCGTTCGGTCAGTCCCAAGAGTTGCGCATAGGCGATATAGCCGCGCCGGTTCAACGAGTCGGCCACGCCGTCGCGCGGGTCCTCGATCACCGCGACGGCGCCTTCGACATCGCCGACCAGCGCCAGCGCCAACGCCCGGCAATAGAGCGCAAAGGACCGCATTCCGTCGATTCCGGCGACCCGGTCCAGCGACTCTTGCGCCTCGGACATGCGGCCGGCACCCAGTTGGGCCCAGGCCTGCGCCAGCCCGTCGATCAGCGGGTGCACGACCGGGCGGGTCGCATCGACATAGCCCAGCGCCGCGGCATAGTCCTGGTCGTGAAAGGCGCCGGCCAGCAGCACCATGGCGGCGGCGCGGTTGCCCGGGGCCAGCGCGCGCAGGTCCTGTGCATTGCGCGCGGCGGTATCGACCGCACCGATGGAAAAGGCCGACACGACCAGGGTTTCCAGCGCCGCGGCATTCTGCGGATCGGCGGCGTGCAGCCGTTCGAGATAGGTGATCGAGGCGGCGAAATCGTTCTGCACCCCGGCCTCGCGCGCCGCCAGATAGGCCCCGGCAAGGCCCTGAGCCTGGGCGAGACCCGGCACCGCGACCGCCAGAAGGGACATCGCGGTCAGCGCCGCGCGCAGGGACGACAGGGTCGGGGGCATGGGCAGAGGCAAGGGCAGGTCTCCGGTCGCGGGGGTTTCCAAGATGTAGCCGCCACGCCAGTGAAGGGCAATGCGCCGCGCCCGGGCCGTGTTCACGCCACCGCGAGCGGTTTCGGGGCCGGAAACCGGCCCCGCCCGCCGTCACATGTTGGGATAGTTCGGGCCGTCGCCGCCCTGCGGCGTGGTCCAGGTGATGTTCTGCGACGGGTCCTTGATGTCGCAGGTCTTGCAGTGCACGCAATTCTGGAAATTGATGACGAATTCCGGTTTGCCGTCCTTTTCCACGACCTCGTAGACGCCGGCCGGGCAATAGCGTTGCGCGGGCTCGTCGAATTTCGGCAGGTTCACCGCGATCGGGATCGACGGATCGGCCAGCTTCAGGTGGCAGGGCTGGCTTTCCTCGTGATTCGTGGCGCTGAAGGACACGTTGGTCAGCCGGTCAAAGGACAGCACGCCATCCGGGCGCGGGTAGTCGATGCGCTTGAACCGCGCGGCTTCGCCCGTCGCCTTGGCGTCGTTCTTGCCGTGCCGCAGCGTGCCGAACAGCGAGAAGCCCAGCGTGTTCGTCCACATGTCCAGCCCGCCCAGCGCCAGCGACGGCATCAGCCCCCACTTGGACCACATCGGCTTGACGTTGCGGACCTTTTTCAGGTCCTTGCCGATCACGCCGCTGCGCAGCGTCTGTTCGTAGGTGGTCAATTCGTCGCCCTCGCGGCCGGCCTGCATCGCCGCATGGGCGGCTTCGGCGGCCTCGATGCCGGAATGCATGGCGTTATGGTTGCCCTTGATCCGCGGCACGTTGACCAGCCCGGCCGAGCACCCCAACAGCACCGCGCCCGGCATCGTCAACTTGGGGATCGACTGCCAGCCGCCCTCGCTGATCGCACGGGCGCCATAGGCCACCCGCTTGCCCCCCGCCAGCAGGTCCGCGATCACGGGGTGATGCTTGAACCGCTGGAATTCCATATAGGGATAGAGGTGCGGATTGGCATAGTTCAGGTGCACCACGAAACCGATCAGCACCTGGTTGTTTTCAAAGTGGTAGACAAAGGACCCGCCGCCCGCGTTCCCGCCCAGCGGCCAACCCATGGTGTGGGTGACCGTGCCCTCGCGGTGCTTGGCCGGGTCGATCTCCCAGATCTCTTTCATGCCGATGCCGAATTTCTGCGGGCATTTGCCCTTCGACAGGTCGTATTTCGCGATCAGTTGCTTGGCCAGCGACCCGCGCACACCTTCGGCGATGAAGACATATTTGCCGTGCAGTTCCATCCCCGGCTCGTAGCCCGGGCCGGGGGTGCCGTCGGCGTTCTTGCCGAACTCGCCGGCGACGACGCCCTTGACCCGGTCGCCGTCATAGACCAGTTCGCTGGCGGCCATGCCGGGGAAGATCTCGACGCCCATTGCCTCGGCCTGCTCGGCCATCCAGCGGCACACATTGCCCATCGAGACGATGTAATTGCCGTGGTTGTTCATCAGCGGCGGCATCGGCCAGTTCGGCACGCGGATCTTGCCACCCTCGCCCAGCATGAGGAAGTTGTCCTCCTTGACGGGCACGTTCAGCGGCGCGCCGCGGTCCTTCCAGTCGGGCATCAGCCGGGTCAGCCCCGAGGGGTCCAGCACCGCGCCCGACAGGATATGCGCACCGACCTCGGACCCCTTTTCCAGCACCACAACGTTCAGGTCGGCGTCGAGCTGCTTCAAACGGATCGCCGCCGAAAGGCCGGCCGGCCCCGCGCCGACGATGACGACATCGTATTCCATCGCTTCGCGTTCGATCTCGGACATGGTGGCTCCTCGGTCCCTGGGGCTGCCGTCTGGCGCAATATTGTTTCGTGGGGAATACCCTCTGCCGATGCATCTGGTCAATGCGAACCGCGCGTCAGAATCGCCCTGTGGCGCTGCGTGGCGGCGATCACCGCCACAGGCTGGCGCGATACCCGCGCGGCAAGGCCCCGCGCAGCGGCAACAAGCCCGCCGCGCGGGGCTTGCAATTCGCCCGTTCATGCGGTCAGGTAGGGGCGTTGATCCGCGCTGCCCCGGCCCCGGCCGTGGGCGTTTTCTTTTGTTTGGTGAGCACGATGGAAAAGATCCCCATGACCCGCCGCGGCTTCGATGCCCTGGACGAGGAACTGCGCACGCTGAAATCGACGGAACGGCCGGCCGTGATCCGCGCCATTGCCGAGGCGCGCGAGCATGGCGATCTGTCGGAAAACGCGGAATACCACGCCGCGCGCGAGAAGCAGAGCTTCATCGAGGGCCGTATCAAGGAACTCGAGGGGATCCTGGGCCGTGCCGAGGTGATCGATCCGACGAAGATGTCGGGCTCGATCAAGTTCGGTGCGACGGTGACCATCGTCGATGAGGACACCGACGAAGAGCGCACCTATCAGATCGTCGGTGAATCCGAGGCCGACATCGAGAACGGTCTGCTCAACGTCCGGTCCCCGCTGGCGCGCGCCCTGATCGGCAAGGAACCCGGCGATTCGGTCGAGGTCCGCACCCCGGGCGGCGAGCGCAGCTACGAGGTGCTCGCGGTCGAATACCGCTAATGTCGGACGCCCCTCCGCCCCGGCCCCACCGCGGCAAACTGCGCCTGTCGGGCGAGATGCTGGCCTTCGTGCTGTCGCTGATCTGGCTGGCGATGCTGGTGGCGGCGTTTCGCGTGCTGGGCCTTCGCGGGGCCGAGATCGCGCAAACGCTGGGGCTGGTCGTGGTCGCCCTGGCGGTGTTCCTGCCGGTCGCGCTGATCTGGCTGGCGGTTCTGGTGCTGCGCGCCGCACGCGAGATGCGCGACGAATCGCTCAGGCTGCACGCCACGGTCGAGGGGATGCGCCGGGGCTGGATCCGTGAACAGCAGGCTGCGGGCCTGGCGCTGAAACCCACGGTCGAGGAAAAGCTGGATCAGATCGCCGCCGCGCAGAAACACACCGAGGACCGCCTGGCGATGTTCGTCTCGCGCCGCGACCCGGCAACCCGGCGCACGCCATCCGCCACGCCGGTCGCGGACGGCGGGGACCAGGACGTTCTGGCGCTGGAAAATCCGCTGCCCGCCGCCGACCCCCTGCCCGCGCAGGATTTCATCCGCGCCCTGAATTTCCCCGAAACGGAAACCGACCAGGCCGGCTTTGCCGCGCTGCGCCGGGCGTTGAGCGACCATGCGACCGCCGAACTGGTGCGCGCCGCGCAGGATGTTCTGACCACCCTGTCGCAGGAAGGCATCTACATGGACGACCTGCGCCCCGACCGCGCCCGCCCCGAGGTCTGGCGCGCCTTTGCCCAGGGCGCCCGCGGCCCCGAGGTGGCGGCGCTGGGCGGAATCCGCGACCGTTCGTGCCTGGCGCTGACCTATGCGCGGATGCGCTCGGACCCCGGGTTCCGCGAATCCGCGCATCGATTCCTGCGCACCTTCGACCGCCGGTTCAGCGTGTTCGAGGGGCAGGCCTCGGACGGCGAGATCGCACAATTCGCCGAGACCCGCTCGGCCCGGGCCTTCATGCTGCTGGGTCGCGTGACCGGCATATTCGGATGACGCCATGACCCTCGACGCCGCCTCGATCACCCCGCGCCAGAGCTTCTGGCAAGGCCTGCGCCACGGCGGGCCCTTCGTGCTGATCGTGGGCCCGTTCGGAATCGTGTTCGGCGTGGTCGCGACGGATGCGGGGCTGACCCTGGCGCAAACCATGGGTTTCACCATTGCCGTGATCGCCGGTGCCGCGCAACTGACCGCGGTGCAGTTGATGACCGAACACGCGCCCACCGTGATCGTGCTGGTCACGGCGTTGGCGGTGAACCTGCGCATGGCGATGTATTCGGCCAGCCTGGCGCCGCATATCGGCGCGGCCCCGCTGTGGCAGCGTGCGCTGATCGCCTATCTGATGGTCGATCAGGCCTATGCCACCTCGATCCTGCGCTACGAGCAGCAGCCGGGCCTGAGCTTGCCGGCCAAGGTGGCCTATTACTTTGGCGTCGTGTCGCTGATCTGCCCGGTCTGGTATCTGGGCACCCTGGCAGGCGCGCTGGTGGGGAACCAGATCCCCGAAAGCGTGCCGATCGGCGCCGCCGTGCCGATCGCCTTCATCGCGCTGATCGGGCCGATGCTGCGCACGCTGGCGCATGTCGGTGCGGCGCTGGTGTCGGTCGTGCTGGCGCTGGCCCTGGCGTGGATACCCTACAACCTGGGCCTGCTGGTGGCGGCGCTGGCGGCGATGGCCGCGGGCGCGCTGATCGAAACCTGGCAACAAGGACGCGGCGCATGACCCTGTCTTCGACGACCGTCTGGATGGTGATCGTGGTGCTGGCCGCGGGAACCTTTGCGTTGCGCTTTTCCTTCCTGGGCATGATCGGCGGCCGGCAGATCCCGGGCTGGGCCCTGCGCCTGTTGCGCTACACCCCGGTTGCGGTGATCCCGGGCCTCATGGCACCGCAGATCGCCCGCCCGATGGCCGAAACCGGCCTGCCCGACCCCACGCTGCTCGGCGCCGTGGCGGTGACGCTGCTGGTGGGGATCTGGCGCCGGAACGCGATCTGGGCGATGCTGTCAGGCGCGCTGGTGTTGGGCGCCCTGACGCTGTTGCGGGTGGCGCTGGCGCCCTGACGCAAAGGGGCCCCGTGGGGCCCCTGCCGGATCACTGCGTGTATTGCTGGCGTTCGGTGGGTTCGGCGTCGGAATAGACGTTTTCCTCGACCACGCCGGGGATGGTGGCGAACTGGTCCGACAGCGCGTTCGGATAGAACGAGCTTTCGATCCAGGCGAATTCGGGCACCTGTTGCAGGATATGGGCGATCGACTTGGCGCAGAAGGCATCGGGCACCGGCCCTTCCTGCTGGGCCAGGCGCAGGATGTATTCGGCGGTCTCGGGCGCGACCTGCAAATGCTGGATGCGCACGTGATGGGTGCGCCGCGCGTGATAATAGGTGTAGCGGAACAACTGGTTGTCGTCGAAGCCATAGTGAACGTCGTTCACCTCGGGCGACAGCGGATGGGTCCAGCTTCCGGCCGGGTCGAACAGCACGCGCTGACTGGGCGCGTTGATCATCAGGGCCGAATGCTCGCCCGAGCCTCGTTCGTTGTTCACCACGTTGAACAGCACGATCTCATAGGGTTCGCCCGCCTGATAGCGGGCGGCGGCGACCTCGGACTCGGCCGCGTTGTGGACGGGTTTGGTGCACGCCGCCAGCAACACAAGGCCGACGAGCGCCAGAAGCCGGGTCACGATACGCATGACAGGGTCCTTTGGATCGGGCAGGAAGGGGCCGCGCCGCCAGGTCGCCGCGCGCCCCGCCAGGGCACGCGCGCCGTTCAGGCGTTGGCCAGCGCCAGGAAGACCAGCACGCCGAGCGCGATCGCCGCAACCCAGACCGCGAGTTTGAGGAAACCGTGGAAGGTGTGCTCTTGCGTGGTCACATCCATCGAGCCGTGTTCGTAGTCCAAGGGTCTTCTCCCGTTCCCAGAGTTTTTTTCTTCCATACCGGATGGCGCCGCGGCTGTCACCCGCCTTTGCGCGGGTCCCGGCCGGGTCCGAGGCGGCCCTTCAGACGCCGGTGGCCTGCCACAACCACGCGCCGCGGTCGTCGCGCCAGCGCCGGGCCCGGCCGGTGCGCAGCAGGTGGTTCAGATGCCCGACGGCCTCGACCAGGGCCATGCCGGCCTGCGTGCCAGTGATCTCGCGCTTGAAGATCGGCACGAAGCATTGCATCGCGGTGTGCGGCGTCGTCAGGTGGCGTTCCAGCCGGCCCAGCGCGCCGACGTGGTTGTCGATCATCTGCGTCAGGCGCAGCGGCAGGCCGGTAAAGGGCAGCTTGTGGCCGGGCAGCACAAAGTGGCGATCCTCGGCAAAGGCGGACAGGGCGCGGCAACTCGTCATCCATTCGCCCACCGGATCGGCGTCGGGCTCGGTCGCATAGACGCCGAGATTGGCGCTGATCCCGGGCAACAACTGGTCGCCGCCGATCACCAGGTCATCGTCGAGGCTCCAGAAGGTCGCGTGTTCGGGGGCGTGGCCATGTCCCACGCGCACCCGCCAGCGACGGCCGCCGATCTCGATCTCGTCGCCCTCGGCCACGCGGGTGAAACCCAGCGGCAGGGGATCGACCACATCGGCGAAGTTGAAGGGGCGCTCGCCCATCCGGCGGGCGATCTCGGCCTCGTCCACGCCGGCGCCGCGCCAATACGCGACGGTTTCCGCGACGGGTTGGTCCTGGCGGTCCAGCAGCAGCATCCGTGCGAACAGCCAGGCGGTGCGGGTGGTGACCAGATCGGCGCCGTGCTGCGCCTGGAACCAGCCGGCCAGGCCGATGTGGTCGGGGTGGTGATGCGTGACCACCACGCGGTGCACCGGCCGGCCGTTCAGGGGGCCGGCCATCAGATCCTGCCACGCCGCGCGGGCGGATCGGCTGGCAAAGCCGGTGTCGATAACCGTCCAGCCCCGCGCGCCGTCGTCCAGCGCGTAGACATTCACATGGTCCAGCGCCATCGGCAGCGGCAGCCGCATCCACAACACGCCCGGGGCGACCTGGATCGCCTGGCCCGGCCCCGGCGGTTCCTCGAACGGATACCGGATACCGGGGTCGGCGGGGCGCGACGGGGGGCGCGCGGTAGAGGGAGAGGTCATGCGGAGATCAGGTCCTCGGCCGAGAGGGCGTAAAGCTGCGCAGCCCCGGCGCGGGCCTGCACCAGCAGCGATTCGTGCTCGGGCAGAATACGATCCATGAACACATGTGCAAGCCGACAGCGCGGCCCCTGCGGATCGGCCAGCGCCGCCTTCAGGTGGTAGGCGCCGCCCAGAACCCGGGCAAAGGCCCGCAGATAGGCCACGGCGCCGGCGTTGCGGTCGTTGGCCTCTTGCGCGACCATCCATTCGGTTGCCTCGCGCAGGGTTTCCGCGGCGCTCCAGACCTTTTCGGCCAGTTCGGGCATCCGGCCCCGGGCCGCTTCGGCGGTATCCTCGATCTCTTGCAGCAGGCGGCAGGCGGCCTCGCCGCCGTCCATCAGCTTGCGCCCGACAAGGTCCATGGCCTGGATGCCGTTGGTCCCCTCGTAGATCGGTGTGATGCGCGCATCGCGGAAATATTGCGCGGCGCCGGTTTCCTCGATGAACCCCATGCCGCCGTGAATCTGCACGCCCATCGACGACACCTCGCAGCCGATGTCCGTGCCGTGGGCCTTGGCGATCGGGGTGAGCAGCGCGGCGCGGGCTTTCCAGCTTTCCTTGCCCGTGGCCTTGCCCATGTCGATCGCCAGACCGCAATCCAGCGCGATGGCGCGGGCGGCGAAGATCTCGGCCTTCATCACGGCCAGCATCCGGCGCACGTCGGCGTGGTCGATGATCGCGCCCTCGCCCAGGGGCGTGCGCCCCTGCTTGCGGTCCTGCGCATAGGCCAGCGCGTGCTGATAGGCGGCCTCGGCCACGCCGATGCCCTGCGCACCGACGCCCAGCCGGGCGTTGTTCATCATGGTGAACATCGCGGCCATACCGCCGTTCGGCTTGCCGACCAGCCAGCCGGTCGCCCCTTCGAAGGCCATCACGCAGGTCGGCGAGCCGTGAATGCCCAGCTTGTGTTCAAGCGAGACCACGCGCAGGGCGTTGCGCGCGCCGGGATTGCCGGCGGCGTCGGGGATCAGCTTGGGCACCATGAACAGGCTGATGCCGCGGGTGCCCGGCGCGCCGTCGGGCAGACGCGCCAGCACCAGGTGGCAGACGTTCTCGGCGACATCGTGATCGCCCCAGGTGATGAAGATCTTCTGCCCGGTGATGGCATAGGTGCCGTCGCCATTGTCCACCGCCCTGGTGCGCAGCGCGCCCACGTCCGAGCCGGCCTGCGGTTCGGTCAGGTTCATCGTGCCGGTCCACTCGCCGCTGATGAGTTTGGGCAGATACAGGTCCTTGAGCGTGTCGCTGGCGTGGTGTTCCAGCGCCTCGATCTGGCCCTGGCTCAGCAGCGGGCAGAGTTGCAGCGCCAGGCACGCGCCCGACATCATCTCGTTCATGGCGGTGTTCAGGGTCTGCGGCAGGCCCATTCCGCCGAACTCGGGCGTCGCGGCAATGCCCAGCCAGCCGCCCTCGGCAATCGCCTTGTAGCCGTCCTTGAACCCGGGCGAGGTGCGCACCACGCCGTTTTCCAGCTTGGCCGGCGTCAGGTCGCCGTGGCGATTGAGCGGCGCCAGCACACCGTCGCACAGCCGCCCCAACTCGCCCAGGATGGCCTCGGTCACGTCGGCGCCGGCCTCGGCGAAGGTCTCGGTTTCGGACAGCCGATCATACCCCAGCACCTGGTCCAGCAGGAAACGGATATCGGCAACGGGCGCGGTGAAGGACATGGCAGAGCTCCGGAAACGAAAGGGCGAGCCGCTTGGCAAGCCCGGCTGACGGCTGTATTGCCGCAAGATCGCACAAGCCGACACCCCGAGAAACCAGAACGCAACGTCACCGCCCGATGCCCGACACGCGCCGCCTTTCCCCCGCGCCCGACGACCTGCGCCGTGCCGCCGCGATGCTGCGCGCGGGCGGGCTGGTGGCGATGCCGACGGAAACGGTCTACGGGCTGGCCGCCGACGCCACGAACGACCGCGCCGTCGCGGCGATCTTTGCCGCCAAGGGCCGACCCCGGTTCAACCCGCTGATCGTGCATCTGGCCGACCTGGCCCAGGTCGAGGTCTTCGCCCGGATGACACCGCTGGCGCGGCGGCTGGCGACGGCGTTCTGGCCCGGGCCGCTGACGCTGGTGCTGCCGCTCAAGGGCGGGCTGTCGCCGCTGGTCACCGCCGGGCTCGATACCGTTGCGATCCGGCTGCCGGCGCATCCCGTGGCGCGCGCGCTGCTGGCCGCCTTTGGCGGGCCGTTGGCCGCGCCTTCGGCCAATCCCTCGGGGCGGATCAGCCCGGTCAGCGCGGCGCATGTGCTGGCGGGGCTGGACGGGCGGATCGACGCGGTGGTGGACGCGGGGCCCTGCGCGGTCGGGCTGGAATCGACGATCCTGGATGCGACCGGGCACCAGCCCGCGCTGCTGCGCGCGGGCGGTCTGGCGGTCGAGGCGATCGAGGCGCTGGGCCTCACCGTCGGCCGGCCCCGGGGCGGCGCGATCACCGCGCCCGGGCAGTTGGCCTCGCATTATGCGCCGCGCGGGCGGGTGCGGCTGGAGGCCGGGACACCGCAGCCGGGCGAGGTCTGGGTCGGCTTTGGCCCCTGCCCCGGCGCGGCGCTGACCCTCAGCGAATCCGGCGACACGACCGAGGCCGCCGCCCGCCTGTTCCACATATTGCACGAGGCCGACGCGCTGGCCGGCGCCGGGGGCCGCATCGCCTTTGCCCCCGTTCCGCACAGCGGGCTGGGTCGCGCCATCAACGACCGTCTGTCCCGCGCCGCAGCGCCGCGCTGAGTTCGCCCAGCAGCGCCGGCGCGCTCCAGTCGCGACGCCCCGCGCCGATCAGGGCGACCAGGCGGCGGTTTACCGGGGCCTCGAGCGACTGCGCGCGGGCCAGGCGCAGAACCTCGCCGTTGATCCAGTCGATTTCCGTCGCGCGGCCCTGCGCCAGGTCGTCGGCCATGGACGAGCGCGCCAGCGGGTCGATCCTGAGCATCCCGCCCGCCAGCGCGCGGAACAGCGGATCGGGCAGGCGCAGCACGCCGGGCAGCATCCGCGCGGGCAAGGGCGTGAGCCGGGCCAGCGGCATCCCCGCCCGGGCACACAGGCCCAGCCATTCCTCTTGCGCCAGCGCCAGGCAGCGGCGGAAATCGCGCTGCGACAGTTCCGCGCGCAGGGGCAGTCCGGACAGCGCGTTGACCGCGTTGTTGAGGTTCAGCATCAGCTTCGCGCGCAGCACCGGCGCCATGTCGGCGTGCCGCGTCAAGGCCAACCCGGCGCGCCGGAACAAGGCCACCGGCAGGCGCGGGTCATCGGCGACATGCAAGCCGCCCTGCGTGCCCTGGTGGAACCCGCCCGCCCCCTGCGCCGCAACGTTGAAGCCGACCATCCCGCGCAGGACCGGGCGACCCAGCCCCTCGGCCAGCACCTGCGCGTTGTCGAGCCCGTTCTGAAAGCTGACCACAACCGCATCGGGCGCCAGATGCGGGCGCAGCGCGCGGGCAGCCTCGGCGCTGGCGGCGCTTTTCACGCAGACCAGCACCAGAGCGGCGTCCCGCGCGCCCTCGGGCCCTTCGGTGAACGGCAGGGGCGCCGTCTCGACCCGCCCGCCCCGGTAATCCGTCAGCACCAGCCCACGCGCGACCTCGGCGCCGACCCGGGCGCGGCCGATCAGGACCACGTCGCCCCCCGCCGCCGCAAGCCGCCCCCCGAGATAGCAGCCGACTGCGCCGGCGCCGAAGATCGCGATGCGCATCCCTGAACCCTCCTGACACTGGCGGCGGCGCGCGCTTTGGCCTATATCCGCGCGTATGAGCACCATCGTCCCCCAGAGCCTGACCTTCCGCAAGATGCACGGAGCGGGCAACGATTTCGTGATCCTCGACTCGCGCGGGCAAACCGCGCGGGGACTGGGGGCACGGACGACGCCCGAGCTGGCGCGCGCGTTGGGGGACCGCCACCGGGGCGTGGGGTTCGACCAACTGGCCGAGATGCGCGACGATGCCGCCGACGACGACGCCGACGCCGCCGACCTGGCGCTGGATTTCTGGAACGCCGACGGCAGCATGGCCGGGGCCTGCGGCAACGCCACCCGCTGCGTCGCCTGGCTGGTGATGCGCGAAACCGGGCGCGACCGACTGACCATCCGCACCGAACGCGGCCTGCTGACGGCGGTGCGGCAGGACGGGCGGGTCTGGGTGAACATGGGCGCGCCGCTGCTGGACTGGCAGGCGATCCCTCTGGCCGGTCCCGGGGACAGCCAGCACCTGCCCCTGCCCGGCGATCCCGTCGCCGTCGGCATGGGCAACCCGCATTGCGTCTTCATCGTCGCGGATGCCGAGGCCGTGGCGCTGGACACACTGGGGCCGCGCTACGAACACGACCCGCTGTTCCCCCAGCGCACGAATGTGGAATTCGTCAGCCTGACCGGGCAGGACCGGCTCAGGATGCGGGTCTGGGAACGCGGTGCGGGGGTGACGCTGGCCTGCGGCTCGGGCGCCTGCGCGGTGGCGGTGGCGACGGCCCAGCGCGGCCTGACCGGGCGGCGCGTCGTGATGGACCTGGACGGCGGCACGCTGGAAGCCGACTGGCGCGACGATGGCGTCTGGCTGACCGGCCCCGTGGCCGAGGTCTTTACCGGCACGCTCAGCGCCGAGGCCCTGGCCACACCATGAGCGCGCCGCCCGTGTTCACCACGCTCGGCTGCCGGCTCAATGCCTATGAGACCGAGGCGATGAAGGACCTGGCCCGCGAGGCCGGGGTCAGCGGCGCGCATGTCGTGAACACCTGCGCGGTCACCGCCGAGGCGGTGCGCAAGGCCCGCCAGGAAATCCGCCGGATCGCCCGCGAAACCCCCGGCGCGACGATCATCGTCACCGGCTGCGCAGCGCAGACCGAACCCGAAACCTTTGCCGCGATGCCCGAGGTGACGCGCGTCATCGGCAATCACGAAAAGATGCTGCCCGGGACCTGGGCGGCGCTGACGCCCGATCTGATCGGCCGGACCGAACGCGTGCAGGTGGACGACATCCTGAGCGTGCGCGAAACGGCGGGGCATCTGATCGACGGGTTCGGCAGCCGCGCGCGGGCCTATGTGCAGGTGCAAAACGGCTGCGACCACCGCTGCACCTTCTGCATCATTCCTTACGGCCGGGGCAATTCGCGCTCGGTGCCGGCGGGCGTGGTGGTGGAACAGATCAAGCGGCTGGTCGGCGCGGGCTATCACGAGGTGGTGCTGACCGGGGTCGATCTGACCTCGTGGGGGCCCGACCTGCCCGGCCAGCCGGCGCTGGGCGACCTGGTGCAGAAGATCCTGCGGCTGGTGCCCGATCTGGCACGGCTGCGCATCTCGTCCATCGATTCGATCGAGGCCGACCCGGCCCTGATCGACGCCATCGCCGGCGAACCGCGCCTGATGCCGCATTTGCACCTGTCGTTGCAGGCGGGCGACGACATGATCCTGAAACGGATGAAGCGGCGCCACCTGCGCGACGACGCCATCCGCTTTTGCCACGCGATGCGCGCGGCGCGACCCGACCTTGTCTACGGCGCGGATATCATCGCAGGCTTTCCCACGGAAACCGAGGCGATGTTCGAGAACTCGCTGGCCCTGGCGCGCGAATGCGGGCTGACCTGGCTGCACGTCTTTCCCTATTCGCCCCGCCAGGGCACGCCCGCGGCGCGGATGCCGCAGGTTCCCGTGGCCGAGGTCAGGGCCCGCGCGGCGCGGTTGCGGGACCTGGGCGCGGTGCTGGCGGCCGAACATCTGGCCGCGCAGGTCGGGCGCGACCATCGCGTGTTGATGGAGAGCCCGCGCATGGGCCGGACCGAGCAGTTCACCGAGGTGCGCTTTGCCGCGGACCAGCCGGTGGGGCAGATCGTGGCGGCGCGCATCCAGGGTCAGGACGGGCGCCAGTTGCGGGCGTAGCGGGGGGCCAGCCCCCCGCACCCCCCGCCCAAGGGGGCTGTCTGCCCCCTTGGGAAACCCCCGAGGATATTTACGGCACAAAGAACGCAAGGGGCCGGTCCTGCCAGGCCCCCGGCGCGAGGCCGTCCAGACCATTGTCGCCGACACGGTGCCGCACGAGTCGCAGGACCGGGTGGCCGACGGCGTTGGCCATGCGGCGGATCTGGCGATTGCGGCCCTCGGTCAGGGTGATGTCGAGCCAGGTTCCGGGCGGGTCGGGCCGCTCGCGTGGCCACAGCCACGAGGGACGCGCGATGACCGTGACCCGGGCCGGCCGGGTTGGGCCGTCACCCAGCAAGACCCCCGCGCGCAGCCGGTCGAGCGTCGGCGCCGAGGGGGTGCCCGCGACAAGAACCGCATAGGTCTTTTCTGTGCCGCCCCCGGTCAGTCGGGCCTGCAACGCGCCGTCGTTAGTGAGCAGCAGCAGCCCCTCGCTGTCGGCGTCGAGCCGCCCCGCGGGCACCAGGCCCGGCAGCGCCAGGAGCCGCGCGAGGCCGGGCCAGTGGGGATCGTCGGTCCACTGGCTGAGCACGCCGGCCGGCTTGTTGAAGGCGACGAGGCGGGGCTGTTCGGTGGAACGGGCGCGGGGGCGCGGGCGGCTCATCAATCGGCACCTTGCGGTGGAGGGAGGGTCGGGCGGGCCGGATCGGATCGGACATCGCGGCGCGCCGGGTCGCGTCACCCGGCGCGAAAATGCGGCAAAAAGGCATCGAGCACGGCGGCGGGCGCTTCCTCCATCACGAAATGGCCGCTGTCGCAGGGGCTGTCGGTCACCTGCTCGGCCCAGGCGCTCCAGGCTGCGCGGGGGGTGCCGGCGCGGGCCGGAAAGCCCCCGCGCGCCCACAGGACATGCAGGGGCGCCGACAGGCGGCGGCCAGCCGCGCGGTCGGCTTCGTCATGGTCGCGGTCGGTGGAGGCGCCGGCGCGGTAATCGGCGCACATGGCCGCCAGATGCGCGGGATCGGCGGCCTGGGCACGGTAGCTGTCCAGCGCCTGCGGATCGAAGCCGGCCAGCGATTTCGCGCGCGTCCACGAGGTCATCAGCGTCTCGATGAACCAGCCGGGGCGGGCGCCGATCAGCGTTTCGGGCAGCGGCGCAGGCTGGGCCAGGAAGGGCCAGTGCCAGATCGCCATGGCAAGACCCGCATCCATCGCCCGCCAGTAATCGGCGGTGGGCAGGATTTCGATCACCCCCAACCGATCCACGCGGCCCGGGTGGTCCAGCGCCAGGCGATAGGCCACCCGCGCGCCCCGATCGTGGCCGAGGACATGGGCCTTTTCCAACCCGTGGTGGTCCATCAAGGCCACGATGTCGCGCGCCATGCGGCGTTTGGAATAGACCGTATGCCCGGCGTCGTCAGCCGGCGCGTCCGAGGCGCCATAGCCGCGCAGATCCGGCACGATCACGTCGAAATGCCGCGCGAACCCCTGCGCGACCGGCCCCCAGGCGCGATGGTTTTGCGGAAAGCCGTGCAACAGGATCAGCGGCACGCCCCGCCCGCCCCGGCGGACGTGTAGCGAGACCTCGTCCAGATCGACCCGCGCGCTGGAAAACCCCTGGAACATCAATGCGCCTGCGCCCAGTTCTGGCCGACGCCCGCGTCCACGATCAGCGGCACGGCGATGTCCACGGCCGGGGCGGCGGCGCCTTCCATGATCGCCTTGACGCGGGCGATGGTCTCGTCCACGGCGGCGTCCTCGACCTCGAACACCAGTTCGTCGTGGACTTGCAGCAGCATCTTGGCCGGCAGATCGCGAATCGCCTGGGGGATGCGGATCATCGCGCGGCGGATGATGTCGGCGGCCGTGCCCTGGATCGGCGCGTTGATGGCCCCGCGCCGGGCAAAACCGGCGGCCGGGCCCTTGGCGTTGATCTCGGGCGTGTGGATGCGCCGGCCGAACAGGGTTTCCACGTAGAGATGCTCGCGCGCGAAGGCGATGGTGGCGTCCATATAGTCCCGGATGCCCGGGAAACGCTGGAAATACGTGTCGATGAAGTCCTGCGCCTCGGCCCGGGGGATGCGCAGGTTGCGCGCCAGGCCAAAGCCCGAGATGCCGTAGATCACGCCGAAGTTGATCGCCTTGGCGCGGCGGCGGATCTCGGGCGTCATCTCGTCTAGCGGCACATTGAACATCTGGCTGGCGGTCATCGCGTGAATGTCCAACCCGTCATGGAACGCCTGTTTCAGCGCCGGGATGTCGGCGGTGTGGGCCAGGATGCGCAGCTCGATCTGGCTGTAGTCCAGGCTGACCAGTTTCATCCCCGGCCCGGCGACAAAGGCCTCGCGAATGCGGCGGCCTTCCTCGGTGCGGACGGGGATGTTTTGCAGGTTGGGATCGGTCGAGGCCAGCCGCCCGGTGTTCGCCCCGGTCTGCGCATACGAGGTGTGCACACGCCCGGTTTCCGGGTTGATGTGATTTTGCAGCGCATCGGTATAGGTCGATTTCAGTTTCGACAGCTGCCGCCAGTCCAGCACCTTTCCGGGCAGTTCGTGTTCGGTTGCCAGGTCTTCCAGAATGTCGGCGCCGGTCGAATAGGCGCCGTTGCGGCCCTTTTGCCCGCCGGGCAGGCCCAGCTTGTCGAACAGCACCTCGCCCAGTTGCTTGGGCGAGCCGACATTGAAGGGCGCGCCGGCCATCTCGTGGATCTCGGCCTCGAGCCCGGCCATCGACTGGGCAAAGGCGTTGGACATGCGGCTCAGGGTATCGCGATCGACGGTGATGCCGTGCATCTCCATTTCGGCCAGGACGGGAACCAGCGGTCGTTCGAGCGTTTCGTAGACCGTCGTGACCTGGGCGACGTGCAGGCGCGGGCGCAGGGTCTGCCACAGGCGCAGCGTGATATCGGCATCCTCGGCGGCGTATTTCGTCGCCTCGTCGATCCCGACCTTGTCAAAGGTGCGCTGGGACTTGCCCGATCCGAGCAGAGGTTTGATCGGGATCGGCACATGGTTCAGATAGGTTTCCGACAGCACGTCCATGCCGTGATTGTGCAGGCCGGAAAACAGCGCGTAGCTCATCAGCATGGTGTCGTCGAAGGGCGCGACGGCGATCCCCCGGCGGGCAAGGATCTTGGCGTCATACTTGATGTTCTGCCCGATCTTCAGGATGGCGGGATCCTCGAGCACGGGTTTCAGCGCGGCCAGCGCGGCCTCGGGGTCGATCTGGCCGGGCAGGCGCGTGGCCGAACCAAAGAGGTCATCGGCGCCCTCGGTGTGCGTGAGCGGGATGTAGCAGGCCTCGCCGGGCGCCAGCGCCAGCGAGACGCCGACCAGCTCGGCGCGCATTTCATCGAGCGAGGTGGTCTCGGTGTCCACCGCGACATAACCCTGCTCGCGGATGCGCGCGACCCAGTCGTTCAGCGTATCGAGATCGCGCACGCACACATAGGCATCGGCGTCGAACGCCTGCGCGGGCGGGGTCGGAACCGGGGTGGTGGCGCCGGACAGGGCGGACGCGTCCTGCGCAGACGGGTCCGCGGGTTTCGATCCGGGGGCCTCGGACACCGCCGGCGGGGCCACGCCCAGCTTGTCGGCGATGCGCCGCGTCAGGGTGCGGAATTCCATCCGGCCAAGGAAATCCAGCAAGGTCGCGGGATCGGGGGCGGTCACCGCCAGCGTATCCAGCCCGACCGCGACCGGCGTGTCGCGCTTGAGCGTGACCAGTTCGCGCGAGATGCGGATCTGGTCGGCCTTTTCCAGCAGCGTCTCGCGCCGCTTGGGTTGCTTGATCTCGGCGGCGCGCGACAGCAGCGTGTCCAGATCGCCGAATTCGTTGATGAGCAGGGCCGCGGTCTTCAGACCGATCCCGGGCGCGCCGGGCACGTTGTCGGTGGGATCGCCAGCCAGCGACTGCACGTCCACCACCCGTTCCGGGCCGACACCGAACTTTTCGAACACCTCGGCCGGGCCGATGGTCTTGTTTTTCATCGGATCGAACATGTCGATGCCGGGCCCGACCAGTTGCATCAGATCCTTGTCCGAGGAAATGATGGTGCACGAGCCCCCCGCCTCGGCGGCCTGCCGCGCAAGCGTGGCGATGATGTCGTCGGCCTCGAATCCCTCCATCTCGATGCAGGCGATGTTGAAGGCGCGCGTGGCCTCGCGGGTAAAGGGGAACTGCGGGCGCAGGTCCTCGGGCAGGTCCGGGCGGTTGGCCTTGTATTCGGGGTAGATCTCGTTGCGGAAGGTGCGCGAGGACGCATCGAAGATCACCGCGATGTGGGTGGCGCGGGCCTTGTTGGCCGACCCGTTGGCAACCTCGTTCCAGATCAGGTTGCAAAAGCCCGCGACGGCGCCCACCGGCAGGCCGTCGGATTTGCGGGTGAGTGGCGGCAGGGCGTGATAGGCGCGAAAGATATAGGCCGATCCGTCGATCAGATGCAGGTGAGAATCCTTGCCGAATGCCATGCTGCCGCCTCCGTTCGCGCCCCGTTCCTTGCCCGACCTTGGTAGCCGCCCCGGGCCGGGCCGTCCAGCCGAACCCGGTGCGCCGGGGGCCGGACGCTTTCGACCGTCCTGCCCTGGCACGCGCCCCAGGTTGATCTTTGCCGGCGGCCTTGCCATATAGGGGGCGTCTTCCGGTCGGCCTGTGATGGCCATGTGGGTCCCCGTGACCCGGCGCGTTCGGCGCATTCCCCCCGGAAGCAGTCCCGCCCGGGCTTTGCCTGACCTGCTCCCGCCAAGCGCCGGGACGGGCCGGTTTTCGGCTTTGGGCCCAGACGTGAAGGAGATGACATGTCGAACGATCTGAGCAACGACGAACTGCTTGAGCGCATCGAGGAATTGAGCAAGGCGGGCATGACGCAAGCCGCCAGGGCGCTGCAACGCGAACTGGCCTACCGCGCGAAACGGACCGCCTGAGACGGCGCCGCGCAATGCAAGAAGGGCGGGGTTGATCCCCGCCCTTTCCGTCAGAACTGCCGCCAGCCGCCCGGTCAGCGGATGAAGGTGCCGTTGTTCAACTCCTGAAACGCCCGGCGCAATTCCTCGCGGGTGTTCATGACGATCGGCCCGTGCCAGGCGACCGGCTCCTGGATCGGCTGGCCGGACACCAGCAGGAAGCGCACCCCCTCGGGCCCGGCCGTCACCACGATCTCGTCGCCGGTGCCGAAGCGCACCAGCGTGCGGTTGCCGCTGAGGTCGCGGATCGCCAGCTCCTGCCCCGCGAATTCCTTTTCCACCCGCACCCCTTGCGGGCCAGACGCATCCCGGAACGTGCCCGCACCCGCAAAGATATAGGCAAAGGTGTTCGCATGGGTATCGACCGGCAGCACCTTGCGGGTGTTCGGCGGCACCGACACGTCCAGATAGAGCGGGTCGGCCGCGATACCGTCCACCGGCCCCCGCCGGCCCCAGAACCGGCCGGTGATGATGCGCACCGCCGTGCCGTCGTCATCGACCACCGTCTCGATGTCGCCGGCCTGCACGTCCTGATACCGCGGCGCGGTCATTTTCAGGTCGCGTGGCAGATTGGCCCACAGCTGGAACCCGTGCATCTGCCCCCGCGCGTTGCCCAGCGGCATCTCCTGATGCAGGATGCCCGAGCCCGCCGTCATCCACTGCACGGACCCGGGCCCCAAGCGCCCCTTGTTGCCCAGCGAATCGCTGTGCTCGACCGAGCCTTCCAGCACATAGGTGATCGTCTCGATCCCGCGGTGCGGGTGCCAGGGAAACCCCTTGCGATACAGCGCCGGATCGTCGTTGCGGAAATCGTCGAGCAGCAGGAACGGATCGGCCTCGGCCGGGTCGCCAAAGCCGAAGACACGGTGCAGGTGCACCCCTGCCCCTTCCAGCGTCGGTTGCGCCAGACGGGTCGCGGTCACGGGTCGGAACGTCATGAGAGCCTCCTGTGGTTCAGGTTGCCCCCGATATGGCGTGCGCCCGGCCCCTGTTCCAGCCCGCCGGCTGCGCGCCGGCGCACAGGTCCTGTTCAGTGCGCGTCGCCGGCCCCCTCGGCCAGGGTATAGCGCGCGTCGCAATAGGGGCAGTCGATGAAGCCGGTCTCGTGCGGGATCGTCAGCCACACGCGCGGATGGCCCAGCGCGCCCTCGCCGCCATCGCACGAAAAGCGGCGGGCGTTGACGACATGGGTGGCGGGGGCGTCGTGCGCGGGGCTGGCTGACATCGGGGCTTCCTTGTCTCGGCGGTCGGAACGGCCTATGCGTGATGGGCCCCGACAATACCCCGTTTCCCGGCAGGAGCAAGATGACCGAACACGCAATCCAGATCGAAGGCCTGCGCAAGGTCTACGCCGCCAGCGGAAAATCCGCCACCAAGGAGGCCCTGGCCGGCATCGACCTGACGATCCCCCAGGGTTCCGTCTTTGGCCTCCTGGGCCCCAATGGCGCAGGCAAATCGACGCTGATCAACATCCTGGCGGGCCTGGTGCGAAAGACCGAGGGGCGCGTGCGCATCTGGGGGTTCGACCAGGATCAGAACCCGCGCCAGTCGCGCGCCGCGATCGGCGTGATGCCGCAGGAACTGAACGTGGACCCGTTCTTTTCCCCGCGCGAGGCGCTCGAGGTGCAGGCCGGCCTCTACGGCGTGCCGGCCCGCCAGCGCCGCACCGACGAGATCCTGGGCCTGATCGGCCTGACGGACAAGGCCGACGCCTATGCCCGCACCCTGTCAGGCGGGATGCGCCGACGGCTGCTGCTGGGCAAGGCGCTGGTCCACGCGCCGCAGGTGCTGGTGCTCGACGAACCCACGGCCGGCGTCGATATCGAACTGCGCCAGATGCTGTGGGCCAATGTGCGGATGCTGAACCGCCAGGGCATGACCATCATCCTGACCACCCACTACCTCGAAGAGGCGCAGCAGATGTGCGACGAAATCGCCATCATCGACAAGGGCCGCCTGATCGTGCGCGACACCACCCAGGCGATCGTCGGGCGCATCGACGCCAAGACGCTGCTGGTGCGCACGACCGCCCCGGTCGGCCCGCTGACCCTGCCCGCGGGCGTCACGCGCGAGGATCGCGCCGATGGCTGGCTGGCCCTGTCCTACCCGCAAAGCCGGGTCAACGCGGGCGCGGTCCTGCACGCGCTTGGCGATGCCGGGGCCGAGATCCGCGATCTGTCCACCGCCGAACCCGACCTCGAGGATGCCTTCCTCGCCCTCACCCGCCAGGCCCGCGCCGAAGACCCCGCGCGCTGATCATCTTGTCCGAAATACGCACGGGGATTTTCAAGGGGGGCGTGCCCCCCTTGAAGCGGGGGGGGCGGGGGGCGGCCGCCCCCCGAACGCCCGTCCAGCCCCTGGCGCCCGCTCAGGCGTGAATCGCGCCGTCGCCGCAGGCCAGCGCCGCCTCGCGCACCGCCTCCGAATAGGTCGGATGCGCGTGACAGGTCAGCGCCAAGTCCTGGGCCGCCGCCCCGAATTCCATCGCAACGCACACCTCGTGGATCAGATCGCCCGCGCCAGGCCCGACGATATGGCAGCCCAGGATGCGGTCGGTCGTCTTGTCGGCCAGCAGCTTCACGAACCCGTCCGCCTGGAACACCGCCTTGGCGCGCGCGTTGCCCATGAAGGGGAACTTGCCGACCTTGTAGGCCACGCCCGCCTCTTTCAGCTGTTCCTCGGTCTTGCCGACCGAGGCGACCTCGGGCGTGGTGTAGATCACGCCGGGGATGACGTCGTAATTGACGTGCCCGTGCTTGCCGGCGATGACCTCGGCCACGGCCATGCCCTCGTCTTCGGCCTTGTGGGCCAGCATCGGGCCCGTCACCGCGTCCCCGATCGCGTAGATCCCCTTGACCGAGGTCGCCCAATGGGCGTCGGTCCTGATCTGGCCGCGCGGCAGCATCTCGACCCCCAGGGCCTCCAGCCCCAACCCGTCGGTGAACGGCTTGCGGCCGGTGGCGACCAGCACCACCTCGGCTTCGATCTCGTGCGCGCTGTCGTCCTTGCGCAGCGCATAGCCCAGCGTGACGCCCTTCTTCGTGCGTTCGGCTTTTTGCACGGCGGCGCCCAGGATGAAGTTCAGCCCCTGCTTCTTCAGGATCCGCTGCAACAGCTTGGCGACTTCGCCGTCCATGCCGGGGGTGATCGCATCGAGGTATTCGACCACCGTCACCTCGGTTCCGAGCCGCGCATAGACCGAGCCCATCTCCAGCCCGATCACGCCCGCGCCGATGACCACCATCGATTTGGGGATCTTCGGCAGGCTCAGCGCCCCGGTCGAGGTGACGATCGCCTCTTCGTCAACGGTGACGCCGGGCAGCGAGGTCGGAACCGAGCCCGAGGCGATGACAATGGCCCGCGCGCCGTGCACCTCGTCGCCGACCTTGACCTGACCCGCCTGCGGGATCGAGGCCCAGCCCTTGAGCCAGGTCACCTTGTTCTTCTTGAACAGGAACTCGATGCCCTTGGTGTTGCCGTTGACCACGTCCTGCTTGTAGCCCTTCATCCGGTCCCAATCGACCTTGGGCTTGGCGCCCATCAGGCCCATGGTCTCGAAATTCTCGTGCACCTCGTGCAGCTGATGCGTCGCGTTGAGCAGCGCCTTCGAGGGGATGCAGCCCACGTTCAGGCAGGTGCCGCCCAGCGTCTCGCGCCCTTCGACGCAGGCCACCTTCAGGCCCAGTTGCGCGGCGCGGATGGCGCAGACATAGCCGCCGGGTCCGGCGCCGATGACGATGAGGTCGAAGTCAGCCATGGGGGTCTCCTTTCAGGGTCGGGGTCGGGGCGGCCGCGTCGCGGATGTCGCGCCCCGGGCACCCCGGACAGGCGTTTGCACGATCAGATCAGCGCCGCGACGAGCATCGTCATCGTGGCACCGAACCCGACAAACCAGATGAGCGAGCGCCCGGGCGCCCAGCCCAGCAGGTAGCCGGGAATGTAAAGGACACGCGCGCCGAGATAGGTCCAGGCGGCGTATCGGGTGACGGGGCCGGACTGGTCGGCCAGGGTGACCACCAGAACGGCGATGGTGAACAGGATCAAGCCTTCGAAATGGTTGGCCAGCGCGCGCTGCGCCCGGCCGGCCTGTCCGGTGAGCTGACGGGCCACGTCGCGCGGGCTGGCAGCGTAGCGGGTGCCCACCTGCCTCTGTGCCAGGACCGAATACAGGGCGAATTGCAGGCCTTGCAACAGGGCGGCCAGGGTCAGGGCCATCAGTTCAGAGGTCATAGTCGAAAGCCTCGTAATCGGCGCCGTAGACCTGCGCCAGACGCTGGCGGACCGAAGGCGCGGTGATCCACGCCGGAAGATCCGGCGCCGTGGTTGCGTCGTGGTTCAGATCGCCGCGCCGCAACGGGGCCTGGTCGCCCGGCGCCCGCCCCAGCCGCGCGATCAGGGCCTCGGTCAGCGCATCGGGGGTTTCCAGCCGGCCCAGAACATCCGGGCGAAACACGTCCGGCCGGATGTCCAGCCATTGCGGCCGCCAGTGATTGTCCGGCAGCAGCGCACTGTCCTCGCCCATCTCGATGGCGATGAAATCGAGGAACCGCTCGAACCCGGCGCGGGTGCGGGCGTGCCGGGTCCAGTCGAACCCGGTCAGCGCGCACAGACGGATCCGCGCGGCGGCGAACTGCCTGTGCCGCAGGTCCTGCGACCGGCACAGATAGCGAAACGCCGACCAGGCGCGCGGCGTGGGGTGGCGCACGGTGGCGATGCGCAGCGTCCGCGCCAGAAAGCCCGACAGGCTGTCGATATCGTCGCGCGCGTGCACGCTGCGGAACACGCCGGCGTCCACCGCCCGGTGCATGGCCGCGTCGCGGTTCATGTCCGACGGGTCGTCCACAAGCGCGGTATTCTCGTGGCCGAACTCCAGCCGGAACAGCAAGGCCAGGGTCGAGGTCGTGCCCGTCTTGCCCGACGAGACATAGGCCCAGCGCCCGCTGTGCGGTGTCAGCAGATAGGTGTAGAACGCATCGTGGCGCGCGCGACTGCCGAACCGCGCGCCCTCGGCCGTCCACGAGGCATCGAGCAGGCGCTTCGATTGCTGCCAGGTCGCCGGCTTGCTGAGGAACACCGAGGCCATGCTTCACCCTGCACAGGCCGGCGCGGGCCGAGGCCCGCGCCCGCGTGCGTCACAGATCCATCAGCAGCCGGCGGGGATCTTCCAGCGCCTCTTTCACGCGCACCAGGAAGGTCACGGCGCCCTTGCCGTCCACGATCCGGTGGTCATAGCTGAGCGCCAGATACATCATCGGCCGGATGACGATCTGACCGTTCACCACCACCGGGCGGTCCTGGATCTTGTGCATCCCCAGGATCCCCGACTGCGGCGGGTTCAGGATCGGCGAGGACATCAGCGAGCCATAGACCCCACCGTTCGAGATGGTGAAGGACCCGCCCGCCATTTCGGCCATGCTGAGCTTGCCGTCTCGGGCGCGCAGGCCCAGTTCGCCGATCTTTTTCTCGATCGCGGCAAAGCCCATCTGGTCGGCGTCGCGCACCACCGGCACCACCAGCCCGCTGGGGGTGCCCACCGCCACGCCCATGTGGACATAGTTTTTGTAGATGATGTCCTGGCCGTCGATCTCGGCGTTGACCTCGGGCACTTCCTTCAGGGCGTGGCAGCAGGCCTTCACGAAGAACGACATGAAGCCCAGCTTGACGCCATGCTTCTTTTCGAACTGGGTCTTGTATTCGTCGCGCAGCGCCATGATGCCGGACATGTCCACCTCGTTGTAGGTGGTCAGCATCGCGGCGGTGTTCTGCGCGTCCTTCAGGCGCCGGGCGATCGTCGCGCGCAGGCGCGTCATGCGCACCCGTTCCTCGCGCGAAGCGTCGTCGGCGTGCACCGGGCCGCGCGGCACCGATACCGGCGCCTCGGCCGCGGCCGGGGCGACGGCGGCGGCGGCCACGGCGCGCTGCACGTCGTCCTTCATCACGCGGCCGTCGCGGCCGGTGCCCTGCACCTGCTCGGACGAGAGGCCGGCCTCGGCCATCGCCTTTTTCGCAGAGGGCGCGTCCTCGACCGATTTGGCGGGCGCGGCGGCGGGGGCGGCAGCGGCGGGGGCCGGCGCGGCTTCGGCCTTGGGGGCCGGGGCGGCGCCCGAACCTTCGCCGATCATCGCCAGCAGCGCGTTGACGCCGACGGTCTCGCCCTCCTTGGCGATGATCTCGCTGAGAACGCCCGCGGCGGGGGCCGGAACCTCGACTGTCACCTTGTCGGTTTCCAGTTCGCACAGCATTTCATCGGCCTGCACGGCATCGCCGGGCTTTTTGAACCAGGTGGCGATGGTCGCCTCGGAGACGCTTTCGCCCAGGGTGGGAACACGGACTTCGATGCTCATGGATCAGTTTCCTTCAGACGACAGCGCTTCGTTCACCAGCGCCTCTTGTTGAGCCTTGTGCTTGCTGGCCAGGCCCGTGGCCGGCGAGGCCGAGGCCGGGCGGCCGGCATAGCGCGCACGGGTATGTTTGGCGCCGACCTGGGTCAGCACCCATTCCAGATTGGGTTCGATGAAGGACCACGCGCCCTGGTTCTTGGGCTCTTCCTGGCACCAGATCATCTCGGCCTGATTGAAGCGTTGCAATTCCCGGCGCAGCGACTGCGTCGGCGTCGGATAGAGCTGTTCCACCCGCAGCAGATACACGTCATCCAGCCCGCGCGCGTCGCGTTCCGCGAGCAGGTCGTAGTAGACCTTGCCCGAGCACATCACCACGCGCTTGATCTCGGCGTCGGGCTTCAGCGTGATGGTCGAATGACCGCCGCGCTCGGCGTCGTCCCACAGCAGCCGGTGGAAGGTCGAGCCCTCGGTGAAATCCTCGGCTTTCGAGGTGCACATCGGATGACGCAGCAGCGACTTGGGCGTCATCAGGATCAGCGGCTTGCGGAAGTCGCGGTGCAACTGGCGGCGCAGGATGTGGAAATAGTTCGCCGGGGTCGAACAGTTGGCGACGATCCAGTTATCCTCGGCCGAGTTCTGCAAATAGCGTTCCAGACGGGCCGAGGAATGCTCGGGGCCCTGCCCTTCGAAGCCGTGCGGCAGCAGCACCACCAGCCCCGACATGCGCAACCACTTGGATTCACCCGAGTTGATGAACTGGTCGAACATGATCTGCGCGCCGTTGGCAAAGTCGCCGAACTGCGCCTCCCACAGGGTCAGCGCGTTGGGTTCGGCCAGCGAAAAGCCATATTCGAAGCCCAGCACCGCGTATTCCGACAGCATCGAATCGATGACTTCGTACCGCGCCTGCCCGGCCTTGATGTGGTTCAGCGGATAGTAGCGTTCCTCGGTCGTCTGGTCGATGAAGCCCGAATGCCGCTGCGAGAAGGTGCCGCGCGTGCAGTCCTGACCGGCCAGGCGCACGGGATACCCCTCGGTCAGAAGCGTGCCA
The DNA here is from genome assembly GCA_020637515.1 of Rhodobacter sp. NCBI lineage: Bacteria > Pseudomonadati > Pseudomonadota > Alphaproteobacteria > Rhodobacterales > Rhodobacter > Rhodobacter sp. The sequence goes on from JACKKG010000002.1 coordinate 109,167, forward strand.
AAGGCCAGGGCCTCGGCCGTGGCCCAGTCGAACCCCTCGCCGGTTTCGAACATCTTCGCCTTGGCGTCGAGCTGGCGCGCAACGGTGCGGTGAATGTCGAAATCCGCGGGATACGACGAAATCGCCGTGCCGACCTGGGCGAACAGCGCCGAGCTGACGGCCGTCTGGCCGGCCTGATAGTTGATGAGGTCCTTGGCCTTCAACTGCTTCCAGCGCCCGTCCAGCCAGTCGGCCTTGTTCGGGCGGTATTCCTTGGCGATCTCGAACTCGTTGTTCAAATGCGACTGGAAGGCAGCCTTCATGTCGTCGATCTCGCCCTCGGGGATCAGCCCGTCGGCGACCAGACGCTCGGTATAAAGTTGCAGCGTGGTCTTGTGCCGCTTGATGCGGTTGTACATCGCCGGGTTGGTGAACATGGGCTCGTCGCCCTCGTTGTGACCAAAGCGGCGATAGCAGAACATGTCGATGACCACGTCCTTGCCGAACTGCTGGCGGAACTCGGTCGCGACCCTGGCGGCGTGCACCACGGCCTCGGGGTCATCGCCGTTGACGTGGAAGATCGGCGCCTCGACCATCAGCGCGATGTCGGTCGGATAGGGCGAGGTCCGGCTGAAATGGGGCGCCGTGGTAAAGCCGATCTGGTTGTTCACGATGATATGGATCGTGCCGCCCGTCCGGTGCCCCTTGATGCCCGAAAGTTGCAGGCATTCGGCGACGATTCCCTGCCCCGCAAAGGCCGCGTCCCCGTGCAGCAGGATCGGCAGAACCGCGCGGCGTTCGGTATCGTTGAGCTGATCCTGCTTGGCCCGGACCTTGCCCAGGACAACGGGGTTCACCGCCTCGAGGTGCGACGGGTTCGCAGTCAGGCTGAGGTGCACGAGATTTCCGTCGAACTCGCGGTCGGACGAGGCACCGAGGTGGTATTTCACATCCCCCGACCCATCGACTTCGTCCGGTTTGAAACTACCGCCCTGAAATTCGTTGAAGATCGCGCGATAGGGTTTCGACAGCACGTTGGCCAGAACGGACAGGCGCCCACGGTGCGGCATCCCCATGACGATCTCTTTCACACCCAGCGCGCCGCCGCGCTTGATGATCTGTTCCATCGCCGGGATCAGGGCCTCGGCCCCGTCCAGGCCGAACCGCTTGGTGCCCATGAATTTCACATGGCAGAACTTCTCGAACCCCTCGGCCTCGACCAGCTTGTTCAGGATGGCGCGGCGGCCCATCTTGGTAAAGGTGATCTCCTTGCCATACCCTTCGATCCGCTCTTTCAGCCAGCCGGCCTCCTGCGGGTCAGAGATGTGCATGAACTGCAACGCGAAGGTGCCGCAATAGGTCCGGCGCAGGATCTCCATGATCTGCCGCATCGAGGCCACCTGAAGCCCCAGCACGTTGTCGATGAAGATAGGCCGGTCCATGTCGGCGTCGGCAAAGCCGTAGGAGGCGGGATCCAGTTCGGCGTGGGTGTTCTCGTGACGCATCGCCAGCGGGTCCAGCTCGGCGATCAGATGGCCGCGGATGCGGTAGGCGCGGATGATCATCAGCGCCCGCAGGCTGTCCAGAACCGCCCGCTGCACCTGTGCGTCGGACAGCTCGACGCCCTTTTCGGCGGCCTTGGCCAGGATCTTCTCGCCGGCGGCCTTGCCTTCCTTGGCGGTGGCGGCCGGCCACAGGCCGGTCAGCGCCGAGGTCAGCTCGTCCTGCGGTTCCGGCGGCCAATCCTTGCGTGCCCAGCTCGGCCCCTGTGCCAGGCGGGTGGCGGTGACGAAATCATCGCCGGCGGCCTCGAAGAACTGCGCCCAGGCGGCATCGACGCTGGACGGATCCTGCGCGTGGCGGGCGGCCAGTTGATCGATGTAATCGGCGTTGGCACCGTCCAGGAAAGACGACGCGGAAAAGGCGGCAGAGGGGGTTTGGTCGGTCATGTCACTATTTCCTGACAAGGACAGAGGTGATGAGAATTGCCGGAATATCGGGCCGATCCGGGTTGACGGCATCATAGCGGGGCTGATCGGGAACGATCACGGTGGCCGTATTGACCATCACGCCCTCGCCGCCCTGCGGACGGGCGACATGAAAGGCCAATGCGCCTGTGATTTCGGTCACGCGATCGCCGGGAAGTGCGTCCACGAAGCCGGTCGGGTCTGAACCCGGCGGGGCGGCGATATGGCAAAGAACCGAAACACCCGGTCCAAAGGCGTCGATCTGAACGGCCACCTCGGCCCCGCTTTGCGCGCGAAAGACGACGGCCCCGCCGGCGATCTCGGCTGCCAGGCCGAGAGCGTCGCGGTAAAGCGTGTCGGCCCGATCGACGACCTGTTCGGCGGGAAGGTCGGTTTGCAAGGGCAGAGCGATGGCGATGGCGTCGGCGATGCGCGCGCGCTCGACACTCTCGGTCCATCCGAGGGCGGCAAAGGTGGCGCGGGCACTGGCGGTATCGGTCGGCGCCTCAAGACAGGCGGCAAGACCAACGCGCGCGTCGCCGCGCGCATCGGCCCGCGCCGGACCAACGGAAAGGGCCAGCGCCAGCAGCAGCGAAAAAACGCCGAACGGACGGGGGCAACGCGCCCCACGCCCCATCGTGCGGTTCTTCCGATGCAGCGGTGACATCACCCGTTGATCGCCTTCATCACGGCCTCGCCCAGCGAGGCGGGACTGTCTGCGACAATGATGCCGGCCGATTTCATCGCTTCGATCTTGGATTCCGCGTCGCCCTTGCCACCCGAGACAATGGCGCCCGCGTGGCCCATGCGGCGCCCCTTGGGCGCGGTGCGGCCGGCGATGAAACCGGCGACCGGCTTCCAGCGGCCCTTCTTGCGCTGTTCGGCCAGGAATTCGGCCGCTTCTTCCTCGGCCGAGCCACCGATTTCGCCGATCATGATGATCGACTGCGTTTCGGGGTCGTTCAGGAACATGTCCAGCACATCGATGTGTTCGGTGCCCTTGATCGGGTCGCCGCCGATGCCCACGGCGGTGGACTGGCCCAGCCCCAGGTCCGAGGTCTGCTTGACCGCCTCATAGGTCAGCGTGCCCGACCGCGACACCACGCCGACGCTGCCGCGTTGGTGGATGTGGCCCGGCATGATGCCGATCTTGCAGGCGTTTGGCGTGATGACGCCCGGGCAGTTCGGCCCGATCAGGCGCGATTTCGAATCGATCAGCGCGCGCTTGACCTTCATCATGTCCAGCACCGGGATGCCCTCGGTGATGCAGACGATGAGCTCCATCTCGGCGTCGATCGCTTCCAGGATCGAATCGGCGGCGAAGGGCGGCGGGACATAGATCACGCTGGCATTGGCGCCGGTGACCGCCTTCGCCTCGTGCACCGAGTTGAAGACCGGAAGCTCCAGGTGGCTGGTGCCGCCCTTGCCCGGCGTCACGCCGCCGACCATCTTGGTGCCATAGGCGATGGCCTGTTCCGAGTGAAAGGTGCCCTGCGAGCCGGTGAAGCCCTGGCAGATGACCTTGGTGTTTTCGTTGACGAGAATGGCCATGGCTTCTTACCCCTTCACCGCTTTCACGATCTTCTGCGCGGCGTCCGACAGATTGTCGGCGGCGATGACGTTCAGTCCGCTTTCGTTGATGATCTTCTTGCCCAGTTCGACGTTCGTGCCTTCCAGACGCACGACCAGCGGAACCTTCAGCCCGACTTCCTTCACCGCGGCGATCGTGCCCTCGGCGATGATGTCGCAGCGCATGATGCCGCCGAAGATGTTGACCAGGATGCCCTTCACGTTCGGGTCCGAGGTGATGATCTTGAACGCCTCGGTGACCTTTTCCTTGGTGGCGCCGCCGCCGACGTCCAGGAAGTTCGCCGGTTCCGCGCCATAGAGCTTGATGATGTCCATCGTCGCCATGGCCAGGCCCGCGCCGTTCACCATGCAGCCGATTTCACCGTCCAGCGCGATGTAGTTCAGATCGAACTTGGACGCGGCCAGTTCCTTGGGGTCTTCTTCCGTCTCGTCGCGCAGCGCGGCGATGTCGGCGTGGCGATAGATCGCATTGCCGTCAAAGCCGACCTTGGCGTCCAGCGCCTTGAGGTTGCCGTCGGTCATGACGATCAGCGGGTTGATTTCCAGCATCTCCATGTCCTTCTCGACGAAGGCGCGATAGAGATTGCGGATCAGCGCGACGCACTGCTTGACCTGGCCACCCTGGAGCCCCAGCGCAAAGGCCACGCGGCGGCCGTGGAAGTCGCTGAGACCCGTCGCCGGATCGACGCTGAACGACAGGATCTTTTCCGGCGTCTTGGCCGCGACTTCCTCGATGTCCATGCCGCCCTCGGTCGAGACGACGAACGACACGCGCGAGGTGCCGCGGTCCACCAGCAGCGCCAGGTAAAGCTCGCGCGCGATGTCCGAGCCGTCCTCGATGTAGATGCGGTTGACCTGCTTGCCGGCGGGGCCGGTCTGGTGCGTGACCAGCGTGCGGCCCAGCATCTGCTTGGCCATGGCCTCGGCCTCTTCGACCGACTTGGCCAGGCGAACGCCGCCCTTCTCGCCGGCTTCGGCTTCCTTGAACTTGCCCTTGCCGCGTCCGCCGGCGTGGATTTGCGCCTTGACGACCCAGAGCGGCCCGTCCAGCTCGCCCGCCGCCGTCTTGGCGTCTTCCGCCCTCAGGACGACACGACCGTCCGAGACCGGCACGCCGTAGCTGCGAAGCAGGGCCTTCGCCTGGTATTCATGGATGTTCACGGAACTGCCCCCGTTGCTGCGAATTTGGGCCGTCTTGCCATGAAACCAGCGTGGCACAAACGATTTAATCGTGCAAAACTTCGCGATCAGAGGAAATTCTTTGATTTGTGATCACAGCCTAGAAAAGTGTGATCACAATGCGGGGCAGCGTGATCGCCCCGTTCGCGAGGTTCGATTCCATGGCCGGCAACGCGCCCCCGCCCCCCCCTGATTCCGCCCCCGGGCCCCGCCGGTGGCGCGCCGCCCCCCCGTCGATCCTGGAGGGCGGCGTGCTGCGCCCGGTGCTAACGTTGGGCCTGACGCAGATCGTCGGCTTCGGCACGATCTATTACGCCTTTGGCGTGCTGGTGGCGCGGATGTCGGCCGATCTGGGCCTGACCACGACGCTGTCCTATGGCCTGCTGTCCGCCGCGCTGCTGGCCGGCAGCCTGACCGCGCCCTGGGCCGGAGCACTGATCGATCGGCTGGGCGCGCGGCGGATGATGGCGGCGGGGTCCATGGTGGTGGCGGCGGGTTTCGCGCTGCTGTCGCAGGTCGGGGGCGCCTGGGGGCTGACCGGGGCGCTGGTGCTGATCGAGATGATCGCGCCGCTGGTCCTGTATGACGCGGCCTTTGCGGCGCTGGCGCAGGCGGTCGGCGAGGGGCGCGCGCGGCGGGCGATCACGCTGATGACCATGCTGGGCGGCTTTGCCTCGACCGTGTTCTGGCCGCTGACGCTGGCGCTGCAACAGAATTGGGGCTGGCGCGAGGCCTACCTGACCTTTGCCGCGCTGCACCTGCTGCTGTGCCTGCCCCTGCACCTGTCCCTGCCCGGGGGCGACAGGGGCCGGGCCGAAACCCGCAGCGCGCCGCCCTTTGCCCCCCTGCCCGCGCCGCTGCACCGCCGCGCCATGGTGCTGCTGGCGCTGGCGCTGGCGCTGTCCTGGGCGGTGATGTCGGCGTTCAGCGCGCAATGGGTGCCGGTCCTGGGGGCGCTGGGGCTGAGCCAGACCGCCGCAGTGGCGGCCGGGGCGCTGATGGGACCGTCGCAAGTGGCGGCGCGGGTGCTGGAGATGCTCATTGCCCACCACCGCCATCCGATGATGACCGCGCTGGTCGCGCTGGCCTGCCTGACGCTGTCGGTGGTGCTGCTGGCGCTGGCGCCGGTCGGATTTGCGTCGGCCGCCGTCTTTGCGGTGCTGTTCGGCGTGGGCCAGGGGCTGGCGACGACGGTGCGCGGCACGGTGCCGCTGGCCCTGTTCGGGCTGCGCGGTTACGCGGCGCGACTGGGGCGGCTGGCCAGCCTCAGGATGCTGGTGGCCGCGATCGCGCCCTTTGCGATGGCGGGGTCGCTGGCGCTGGCCGGCCCGTGGATCACGCTGGGGCTGACGGCGGCCCTGGCGCTGGTGGCGCTGGCGCTGATGGCTGCCGTGCCCTGGCGGGTCACATCATGACGGGCGTGCGGTCGCCGTCCACAAAGCGGCGCAGCACCGCGGGGTAGAGCCGGTGCTCTTGCACCAGGACCCGCGCGGCCAGGCTGTCGGCATCGTCGCCAGACAGCACCGGCACCCGCGCCTGCCCCAGGATCGGCCCGGCGTCGAGATCCGCAATGACCTCGTGCACGGTGCAGCCCGCCTGGTCGTCGCCCGCATCCAGCGCGCGCTGATGCGTGTGCAGCCCCGGGTATTTCGGCAAGAGCGAGGGGTGGATGTTCAGCATCCGCCCCGCGAATCGCTGGGTGAACCCGGGCGTCAGGATGCGCATGAATCCGGCCAGGCAGATCACGTCGGGCCGTGCCGCCAGCAAGGGCGCCAGCAAGGCGGCCTCGAACGCGGCGCGGTCGCCCCGGAACGGGCGGTGATCCACCGCGGCGACCGGGATACCCAGCGCGGTGGCGCGGGTCAGCCCGCCTGCCTCTGCGTCGTTCGACAGCACCAGAACCGGCCGCGCCGGGTGCTCGCCCGTCATCGACCGCGCCAGCGCCACCATGTTCGAACCGCCCCCCGAAATCAGGATGGCGACCCGTTTCACAGGATATGCCCGCGATAGGCGACGCCCGCGCCCCGGGTCACATGGCCCAGCCGGTGCACGGTTTCCCCCTCGGCCACCAGCAGTTCGGCCAGGGCCTCGGCGCGGTCGGCGGCGACGACCGCGATCATGCCGATGCCGCTGTTGAAGGTTTTCAGAAGCTCGGGCTCGTCGAACCCGGCAACCTGCGCCATCCAGGCAAAGACCGGCGGCAGGGGCCACGCGGTCAGGTCGATGGTCGCGCCCAACCCCTCGGGCAGGACGCGCGGCAGGTTTTCCGTCAGGCCGCCGCCGGTGATATGCGCCAGCGCGTGCACGCCGCCCGCGCGGATCGCCGCGAGTGCGGGCTTCACATAGAGCCGAGTCGGCGCCAGCAGAGCCTCGCCCACGGTGCCGGGACCAAAGGGGCAGGCATCGGACCACGACAGCCCGGCCTTTTCGACCACCTTGCGCACCAGCGAATAGCCGTTCGAATGCACCCCGTTCGAGGCCAACCCGAGCAGCATGTCCCCCTCTGCCACGCCCGCCGGCAGGTCCGCGCCGCGCTCCATCGCGCCGACGGCAAAGCCCGCCAGGTCGAAATCGCCCGCGTGATACATGCCGGGCATTTCCGCCGTCTCGCCGCCGATCAGCGCACAGCCCGATTGCGCGCAGCCGTCCGCGATGCCCTCGATGATGCGGGCGGCCTGATCGACCTCGAGCTTGCCGGTCGCGAAATAATCCAGGAAGAACAGCGGTTCCGCGCCCTGGCAGACCAGGTCGTTGACGCACATCGCCACCAGGTCGATGCCGATCGTATCGACCACGCCGGTGTCGATGGCGATGCGCAGCTTGGTGCCGACGCCGTCGGTCGCGGCCACCAGCACCGGGTCGGTATAGCCCGCGCCCTTCAGATCGAAGAGCGCGCCGAACCCGCCCAGCCCCGACATCGTGCCCGGCCGGCTGGTGCGCCTGGCCGCGGGTTTGATCCGTTCGACCAGGGCGTTGCCCGCGTCGATATCGACCCCCGCCTGCGCATAGGTCAGTCCGTTCTTGATGGTCATGGCGCACCCCCGGCGAAACCGTGCCGTCCAAAGTTTGCGCTGGCCCTACCTTATCGCGGCGCGGGGTTCAATGCGGATGGCTTGATCGTGCCGCCGCCATCGGGCACCATCGACCGATGAGTCCCCGCGACCAGATCAACGCGTTCTGCGCCGCCCTGCCGGGTGCCGAGGTCTCGGATCCCTGGGGCGGAGGTCATGATGCCTGGAAGCTGGGCGGCCGGATGTTCGCGTCGGTCGGGGCCCGGCGCGACGGGGTCAGTGTCAAGACCGATAGCCAGGAGACCGCGCAGATGCTGATCGACGCCGGCATCGCCGAGCGCGCGCCCTATCTGCACCGCAGCTGGGTCTATCTGCCCCCCGACACCGCCCCCGACGAGCTGCGCCACCGGATCGCCGCCAGCTACCGCCTGATCCGCGCGGGATTGCCAAAGCGGGTGCAGGCCGCCCTGCCGCCCCTGCCCGTGCCGCCCTTTTCCCCTTGACCCCCAAGCGCGCGCTATCTACCCATTTTTCCGGTCGGGCCTGTAGCTCAATGGTCAGAGCAGGGCGCTCATAACGCCTTGGTTGGGGGTTCGAGTCCCTCCGGGCCTACCAGGAATTCGCCCCCGTGCGCCCCAGATTGATCGCAATCTGCCCGGAAACGGCAGGTTACGATCAATCTTGCGCTTCAGGCGTTCCGATGCATCGCTTCCGGTCCTGGCAGGATGGCGGCAAAACCGACAGGCAGCGTCGCCGCCATGCCCTGGCGACGCCGACGGTCCAGGCGCCTGCCTGCGACGCGCCCCGGGCCCTGATCCTGTAGCGTGCAACCAACAGCTCAGGTGCGCTAGTCCTGCATTGCCTTACTGCTGCGGATTGCCGAACGTGCCGCCAGAACCGGAGGCTGCGAAGGGGCAATGCGGCGATGAGGGATGCAGAGTTCGATTTTGTCATCGTCGGTGCGGGGACGGCCGGTGCGGCCCTGGCAAACCGGCTGAGCGCCGATCCGGCGACGACGGTGCTATTGCTCGAGGCCGGCGGCGACGACCGGAGTTTTCTGATCCGCATGCCCCTGGGGTTCCTCAAGGCGCTGGGCAAGCCGCGGTTCACCTGGGGCTTTCAGACCGAGCCCGAGCCGCATCTGAACGGCCGCGTGCTGCCGGTTCCGCGCGGCCGGCTGCTGGGGGGATCGTCCTCGATCAACGGCATGTTCCACATCCGCGGCCACCGCGCCGACTATGACGAATGGCGCGACGACTTCGGCTGCGAGGGCTGGGGTTACGCCGACGTCCTGCCCTTTTTCAAACGCTCGGAAACGAATTTCCGCGGCGAGACCGAATACCACGGCGGCAGCGGCCCGATCCATGTGCGCGAGATCGACACCACGCATTTGCTGGAGGCCCCGCTGCGCCAGGCGGCCGTCGCCGCCGGCTATGGCGAGACCGAGGATTACGACGGCGCCAAGGCCGAGGGTTTTGCCCGTGGCCAGGTGGCGATCGACCCGCAGGGCCGGCGGGATTCCTCGGCGCGGGCCTATCTGCGCCCGATCGTCGGACGGCCCAATCTGACGATCCTGACGCAAGCCCTGGCGCGGCGGGTGATCGTCGAGGGCGCGCGCGCGACGGGCGTGGCGTTCGACCACAAGGGGCAGACCCGCCGCGTCACCGCACGGCGCGAGGTCATCCTGTCGGGCGGGGCCTACAACTCGCCCCAACTGCTGATGCTGTCCGGGATCGGCCCCGCGGCCGAGTTGCAGGCGCTGGGGATCGCGCCCGTCCACGACCTGCCCGGCGTCGGCCGCAACCTGATCGAACATCCCCGTATGGCGATGCTGTTCAAGGCGACGAAGCCCGTGACCTTCCTGCGCGAATTGCGGCTGGACCGGGCGGTGCGGCATGTGCTGAACTGGGCGCTGCGGGGCAAGGGCGCCTTTGCCAACCAGATCAGCACCGGCACGATCCTCTTGCGCACCCGGCCCGACCTCGATCGTCCGGACGTGCAGCTGTTGTGCAACCCTATCGCCCTGACCGCCGACCTGTGGTTCCCCGGCTGGCGCAAGGCCGGGACGCATGCGTTCTACATCACCGTCTGCCTGCTCAGGCAAAAGAGCCGCGGCACCGTAACCCTGCGCTCGGCCGATCCGACGGCGAAACCCGTGATCCGCATGAACCTGCTGGACAGGCCCGAAGACCGCGAGACCTTTCGCGGCGCCGTCCGCGCGGTGCGCCGGATCTATCGCACCGAACCGCAAGGCGACCTCACCGGCGAGGAACTGATCCCCGGCGGCGCGCATGTGTCGGATGACGACCTGGACGCGGCGTTGCGCCAGCACGTGGCGATCACCCACCACCCGGTCGGCACCTGCCGGATGGGCCATGATCCGCTGGCGGTGGTCGATCCGCGGCTCAGGGTGCACGGGATCGCGGGGCTGCGGGTGGTCGATGCCTCGATCATGCCGACGATCATCGGCGGCAACACCAACGCCCCCACCCTGATGATCGCCGAAAAAGGGGCCGAGATGATCCTCGCCGACACACGCCAGGGAACCGCAGCATGAACGCCCCCCACTTGCCCGAAGTCGCCCAGCGCGCCGTCGCCGCCTTTCTGAACCGCGACGGGCGGCTTTTCGTCGATGGCGCCTGGACCGCGGCGCACGAGGGCGGCCTGTTGACGACCGAGGACCCGGCGACCGGCCAACCCCTGACCCGTTTCGCCCGGGGCACCGCCGCCGACATCGACCGCGCCGTAGGCGCCGCGCGACGGGCGCTGGACGAAGGCCCCTGGCCCGGGACCCCGCCCCGCGAACGCGCCCGCCTGTTGCGGCGCCTGGCCGATCTGGTGACGCGCGACGCCGAGATGCTGGCGCTTCTCGAATCCCGCGACAACGGCAAGCCCTATGGCGTGGCGCGCGCCTTTGACATCAACCTCGCCATCGAGGGGCTGCACTACAACGCCGGCTGGGCCACCAAGATCACCGGCGAGACGCTGCCCGATTCCCTGCCCGGCGAATGGCACACCTATACCTTGCGCGAACCGGTCGGCGTGGCCGGGCTGATCGTGCCGTGGAACGTGCCCTTTACCATGGCGGTGGCGAAACTGGCCCCGGCCATCGCGGCGGGCTGCACCGTGGTGCTGAAGCCCGCCGAACAGACGCCGCTGACGACGATCCGCCTGGTCGAACTGTGCGAAGAGGCCGGCTTCCCTCCGGGGGTCGTCAATCTGGTCACCGGCCTGGGGTCCGAGGCCGGCGCGGCGCTGGTCGCCCACCCCGGCGTGGACAAGGTGTCCTTCACCGGATCGACGGCGACGGGGCGGGCGATCCTGACGGCGGCCGCGGGGAATTTCAAACGGGTCTCGCTGGAACTGGGGGGCAAGTCGCCGACCCTCATCCTGCCCGACGCCGACCTTGCGCAAGCGATCCCGGCCGCGGCCATGGGGATCTTTGCCAACACCGGGCAGGTCTGCGCGGCGGGCTCGCGGCTGTTCGCCCACGAGGCGGTGTTCGACAAGGTGGTCGAAGGCGTCGCCCGCATAGCCGAAGGGCTACGCCTGGGGCCGGGAACGGCACCGGACAGCGACCTCGGCCCCGTCATCTCGCAGACCCAGCTCGACCGGGTTCTGGGCTATGTCGAGAGCGGATCGCGGGCCGGCGCGCGGCTGGTCACCGGTGGACACAAGGCGCGCGAACAGGGGTATTTCGTCGCGCCCACGGTCTTTGTCGATACCAGCCCGGACATGGCGATCATGCGCGAAGAGATCTTTGGCCCGGTCCTTTGCGCCAGCCGCTTTGGCGATGACGCGGATGTGGCGCAGCTTGCAAGGGCCGCAAATTCCACGGAATACGGACTTTCGGCCTCGATCTGGACGCGCGACCTGTCCCGGGCCCACCGGCTGGCCCGCCGCATCCGCTCGGGCACGGTCAAGGTCAATGCAGGGCCCGCGCTGGACGCGGCGCTGCCCTTTGGCGGCATGAAGAACTCGGGTTGGGGACGCGAGAACGGCAAGGAGGGGGTCCTGGCCTTCACCGAGCTGAAGACGGTGGCGATGAAACTCGCCTGACGCGGCGGGGGTGGTAAGCGAAACGCTACACCCTCGATAGCCCGCTGATGTGTTGCCACGGCGGGCGGCAGCGGCCGAAAATGGAACAGCAAGCCGCCGGGCCCTGGCTGTCCGGCGCGACCAACAGAAGGAGATTGCCGTGTCGAAAATCGTTCTGGGGCTCGCCACCTCGCATTCGCCGATGCTGCTGGCGAAGGACGAGGAACTGCCCCGACTGGTCGAACGCGATCAGGCGGACATGCTGCCTTTCCGCGACGAGGACGGGAATCGCATCAAATACGCCCAGGTGCTGGAACGCGCCGATCCCGCCATCGCCGCCAAGGCCACGCCCGAAAAGATGCTGGAACGGGCCGCCCAGTGCCGCGCGGCGACCAGGCGCCTGGCCCAGGACCTGGAGGCCGCCAACCTGGACGCGCTGATCATCATCGGCGACGACCAGAACGAGATGTTCACAGCCAAGAACCGGCCCAGCCTGGCGATCTACCACGGCGATACCGCCGTCAACGCCTGGCCGCCGGACATGACCGGCATGATGGACTGGTTGGTCGAACTGCGCTCGCGCTTCTACGCGCAGCCGTCAAAGACCTATCCCGCCGACAGCGCGCTGGCGCTGCACGTCATCGAACACATGACCGAAAACGGCTTTGACGTGGGCGCGGTCAGCGAATACCCGCATGGCGCGGGCGAAGGGCACGCCTTTGCCTATGTTCACAGCTACATCATGAACGAAGACAGGCCGATCCCGGTGGTGCCGGTGCTGCTGAACACGTTCTACAAGCCGAACCAGGTGACGCCGCAGCGGGCGCTGGCCATCGGCAAGGCGATCCGCGCCGCGGTCGAGGCCGTGCCGGGCGACAAGCGGATCGGCATCATCGCATCGGGCGGCCTGAGCCATTTCATGGTTGACGAGGTTTTCGACGCCAGGATCATCAAGGCCCTGAAGGAAAAGAACGAAAAGGACCTGCTGTCGCTGCATCGCAAGAACTATATCGACGGCACCTCCGAGACGTTGAACTGGATCTGCGTCCATGGCGCGGTCGGGGACCTGCCCGTGGACTGGCTGGAGTATGTTCCGGGCTATCGCTCGCCCGCCGGCACCGGCGTGGGTCTTGCCTTTGCCAAATGGGCCTGAGCCATGAGCAGTCTGACCGAACGGCTGGCCGCGCTGGATACCTGTGTGCTGTCCGACGCGCTTGACGCGCTGGGCGTCACCGGCGTTGCCGAGGGGCTGAACCGCCTCGCCACCACCCGCAAGGTCGCGGGCCGGGTGATGACCGTCAAACTCGAGGAAGCGCGGGGCCGGACGGCGCCTCGCCACCTGTGCACGGCGGCGGTAGACGCCGCCGCGCCCGGCGACGTGATCGTGGTGGAACACCACGCGCGCGCGGATTGTGCCGGCTGGGGCGGCATCCTGTCAAAGGCGGCGGCGTTGAAGGGGCTGTCGGGCACCATCATCGACGGCATGGCCCGCGACATCGACGAGGCCGAGCAGTTCGGCTACCCGGTCTTTGGCAAGGGCGGCATCCCCCGCACCGCCCGGGGCCGGATCATCGAGACGGAATACGCGACCCCGATCACGGTGGACGGGATCACCGTCACTCCGGGCGATTACGTTCTGGCGGATGGAACCGGCGTGGTCTTTGTCCCCGCCGCCCGCGCCGAAGAGATCGTCGCCAAGGCCGAAAGCCTGCAAGCGCGCGAGGCGGCAATGATCGCGGCGCTGGAGCGCGGGTTGAAGGTCTCGGACGTGATGGCCGGGACCTACGAACGGATGCTTGAGTCATGAGCAGCCCGGGCACCGCCTCGCTGTTCGAGGCCAGCACCCACCGGGGCGCCCTGCCCTCGGCCATCGCGGCGATCTGGCCCGGGGCGCAGGTCACGGGCCGGGCGCTGACCGTGCAGTCGCCGCCGGCGGACAACCTGTGGCTGCATCACGCGATCTACCGGGCGCAGCCGGGCGACGTGCTGGTCGTGCAGTGTTCCGGCCATCACGAGGCCGGCTACTGGGGTGAGATCATGACGGTCGCCGCCCAGGTCCGGGGCCTCGCCGGGCTGGTGATCGACGGCGGCGTCCGCGACCGCGACGCGATCGCCGCGCTGCGCTTTCCGGTCTTTGCGCGGACGCTGTGCATCCGCGGCACCGGCAAGTCGCCCACCGCGCGCGGCGCGATCGGCGGCCCGGTCACCATCGGCGCCGTCACCGTCGAAACCGGCGATCTGATCGTCGCCGACGCGGACGGGGTCATCGCGCTACGGCCCGACGAGGCCGAGGCGACCCTGGCGCGCGCGCGCCAGCGCGACGCCAGGGAACAGGCCATCCTGACCCGGCTCAGGGCCGGCGAGACGACGCTCGCCATCTACGACCTCCCCCAGGCGGGGCAACAAGGACCGAGAGAATGAAGATCATCGACACCCACGCCCATGCGGTCTTTCCGGGCGCGATCAACGGCTATGTGGCCGATCTGGTCGCCAGCCGCGCCAACCCCACCACTGGCGGCCCGCGCACCCCCGTGACCGACGAGATGCTGCGCGAGCCCATGGCCAGGCATGTCGCCGCCATGGACAAGGTCGGCACGGATGTGCAGATCATCTCGCCCCGGCCCTTCATGCAGCTTCATTCAGTCGATCCGGCGGCGGTGACGCAAGCCTGGGTGCGCTACAACAACAACGCCATCGCCAGGCAGGTCGCCATGTTCCCCGACCGCATCAAAGGCATGGCGGGCCTTCCGCAGCACCGCAACCTGGACCTGGCCCCGGTGATCGAGGAACTGGAACGCGCGGTCAGCGAGCTGGGCTTCATCGGCTGCCTGCTGAACCCCGATCCGGGCGAAGGCGGGCAGTTGCCTCCGCCCGGCCTGGGCGACAAATACTGGTATCCGCTTTATGAAAAGCTGGTCGAGCTGGACGTGCCGGCGCTGGTGCATTCGGCCTCGTCGCAGCACCCGCGTGAAAGCTACACGCTCAAATTCATCAACGAAGAGAGCATCGCCACGATCAGCCTGATCGAAAGCACCGTGTTCGAGGATTTCCCGACGCTGAAGATCATCGTGCCGCACGGTGGCGGCGCGATCCCCTATCAGATGGGCCGGTTCCATTCCTGGTCGATCCGCCGCAAGCAGGAAAGCCTGTTTCTGGAACGGCTGGGCAAGATCTGGTTCGACACGACGCTGTATTCGGAACAGGCGCTGCGCCTGCTGTTCGAGGTGATGGGCACCGACCGGCTGGTCTTTGGCACGGAACGCCCGGGCACCGGCACCGCGGCCAATCCCGCCACGGGCCGCGATTTCGACGACATCAAGCCCGTGGTGCAGTCGCTGCTGGACGAGGCCGGCCAAAGGGCGGTGTTCCAGGACAATGCCGTGAAACTGTTCGGGGATTGCTTCTGATGGATGCCGCCGTCGCTCGCGCCGCCGCCCTCGACACCGCGACACTGTCCGACGCCTTGGACAAGTTGGCGATCCTCGGCCAATGCTACCGCGTGTCGCCGCGTGACCCCGGGTTCCGCATGACCGGCCGCGCCTTTACCGTGCTCTACGCCCCGGCCGCCAAGCCGGCGGGGACGGTGGGCGACTACATCGACCGCGTGCAGCCCGGCGAGGTTGTGGTGCTGGACAACGCCGGCCGGGACGATTGCACGGTCTGGGGGGACATCCTGACCGAACTCGCCTCGATCAAGGGGATCGCGGGGACGGTGATCGATGGGATCTGCCGCGACAGCGCGGTCTGCGTGGACCTGGGCTATCCGGTCTTTTCCCGCGGCGCCTGGATGCGCACCGGCAAGGACCGGGTGCAGGTCGAAGCCGAACAGGTTCCGGTCACCGTGGGCGGTGCCCGCGTGGCGCCGGGCGACATCCTCAGGGGGGACCGCGACGGCGTGGTCGTCATCCCGCGCGCCCATGAAGAGGCGGTCCTGGCCGCCGCCGAAGCCATCGCGCGTGCCGAAGAGGGCATCCGCGACGCGGTGCGCGCCGGCCAGTCGATCACCGAGGCGCGCGCCGCCTTTGGCTATCACCGGCTGCAAAGCGTCGAGGGACGCGACTGAACATGCGGGACACGGCGCCGACCCGGGCGGCGCCTCCGCCCAACCTGCTGCTGGCGGCGCTGACCGCTTGCGGGCTGATGGCGCTGACCGCCTATGCCCCCGCCCTGCCGCGGATCGTGACCGACCTGCACGCCCCGCCGGCGCGGGTGCAATTGACCATGTCGCTCTATTTCCTGATTTTCGCGACCGGGCAATTGCTGGGCGGGCCGCTTTCGGACCGGCTGGGTCGCCGGCCGGTGGCGCTGGGCGGCATGGCGCTGTTCGCGACCGGCAGCCTGATCGGCGCCACCGCCGGCAGTCTCGAGTCGCTGCTGGCCGGGCGCATGTTGCAGGCGCTGGGCGGGGCAGCCGGGGCGATGCTGGCACGGGCGATCATCAAGGACGTCTTTCCCGCCGATCAGGTGGCGCGCGCTCTTACGCAGGTGGTGATGATCTCGGCGCTGGTGCCGATCGTGGCGCCGGTTCTGGGCGGCTATCTGGCCGACTGGCTGGGCTGGCGGTCGATCCTGTGGGTGCTGGGCGCCTATGGAACCGCGGTCTTCGCCGCGCTGGCGCTGCTCTATCGCGAGACGGCGCCGCCCGGCGCCCGGCGCCCGCTGGGTGCGTATCCCAGGATCTATCGCGGGCTCATCGGCAACCGGGCCTTCATGGGCTACACCCTGAACGCCGGCGCCTTTGCGGTCGCCTATTTCAGCTTTCTGTCGGGCATGCCCATCGCCTTGACCGCCGCCACAGGCATGGGCACCGCCGAATTCGGCCGCTGGTTCGCGCTGATGCCCGCCGCCTATCTGGCCGGCAACGCGCTCAGCTCGCGGTTGCTGCGCGTGCATGACGCCGCCCGCATGCTGCGCGCCGGCAGCCTGGTCAGCACGACGGGCGCGGCGGCGATGCTGGCCTGCTGGGCGGTCTTTCCGCCCGGCCCGGCGGCCGTGTTCCTGCCCGCCCTGCTGCTGACGGCCGGCCACGGGATGGCGATGAACAGCGCCACCGCGTTGTCGATGAACAGCGCCCCGGACAGCCCCGGCACGGCGGCGGCGCTGATGGGGGCGATCAACATGGCCTGCGCGGGGCTGGGGACGCTGCTGGTGGCGACGCCTTCGGTCGGGGCGGTGGTCGCGATCGTCCTGGCTGCGCAGTCGGTGGCGCTGCTGCTGGCGACGGCGCGGCGGCGCGGCTGATCAGTCCTCGTCGTGGGGATAGGCGCGCAGGAAATCGATGAATTGCTTGGCGACCTTGCTCTGCCGCTTGTTCGAGGCAAAGGCGAAATGCACGTCCATCGCCATGGGCGGGGCCTCGACCGGGACCTTGACCAGCGACCCCGCCGCCACGTGCCGCGCCGCGATCCGGTCCAGCCCGCAAAACACACCAAGCCCCAGCATCACCAGCTCTTGCACGATGGTGCCTTCCTGGATCTGGTGCGTGGGCGCGAAATCGGTGATCCCGGCATCGGCCATCATGTTGATTTCCATCAGGCCGAACCGGCTTTCGCGCTTGGTCGAGATCAACGGATAGGACTTCAGCTCCTTGATGGACACGCTACCCATCCGGGCCAGCGGATGATCGGCGGCGCAATAGAAGGAAAAGCTCGCGCGGCCGATCCGTTCGGCGGCGAAATCGAGGATCTTCTCATAGGACATCAGGAACCCGAGGTCGGTGCGCTGCAACAGCACGTCCGAGACGGCGGTTTCGTAGCCGCCCACCTCGACCCGGAATTCGACATTGGGATTTTCCTGTGCATAGACCGCCATCGGTCGGCAAAGCCAGGACATCGCGACCGAGCGCTGGCAGGAAATCAGCAGCGGCCGGCGGCTTTGCGGCGGCGTGTCCAGCAGCATGTCATCTTGCAGGCGGCGCGCCTGTTGCAGCAACTCCTGCCCGCGCTCATAGAGGCGTCGCCCCTGTTCGGTCAGGCTGGACACGGTGCCGCGGCGACGCTGGAACAACTCGCAGCGCATCATGTCTTCCAGCGCCCGAATGTGGTTCGAGACCGACGGGTGGCTGATGTTCAGCTTGTCGGCGGCACCGACGAAACTGCCCGCATCGACCACCGCCAGGAACACTTCGAGCCGGCGAAACGTCAGGGGTATCATGGGTCAGCCCTCCTCCGAAGCTGAAACCTTGAAACTACACCTATGATAGTCACATGAGCCGTTGCAAGCCAAACTGCATCCGGTCTTTAGTCAGGCTGTAGGTTTGGGTTCCATCCCCGAGCCATCGGAAAAGGCCGTGCGCCGGTCTGCCAGAGGTGCCGGAATCCCGGGAACGGATGGGATCGCGCCGCGGCGCCCGGCGAGGCATCAGGGAGGGATGACTTGGGGATGCGCGAAACTGTCGCTGTGCAACAGGATGCGACGCCGGCGCTGCAGGGTGCGCCTGCCGAACCGCTGCTGCGGGTCGAGGATCTGCACGTGGAATTCGAGACCGCCGCCGGGACGCTGAAGGCCGTCGAATCGGTCTCGTTCAGCGTGGCGCCGGGCGAAACGGTGGCCATCGTCGGCGAATCCGGCTCGGGGAAATCGGTCAGCGCGCTGGCGATCATGCGGCTGCTGCCCAAGCGCAACGCGCGGGTGCCCCGCGGGCGGATCCTGTTCGACGGCCGGAATCTGCTCGATCTGGACGACACGGCGATGCAGAAGATCCGCGGCCACCGGATCAGCATGATCTTTCAGGAGCCGATGACCTCGCTCAACCCGATGATGACCATCGGCTACCAGTTGATGGAGCCGCTGATCATCCACCTGGGCCTCTCGGGCAGGGACGCCCGCGCCCGCGCCGAGGAATTGCTGGCGCTGGTCGGCATCTCGGACCCGCCGACGCGGCTGAAACAATACCCGCATGAATTCTCGGGCGGGATGCGGCAACGGGTGATGATCGCCATCGGCCTGGCCTGCAACCCCAAGCTGATCATCGCGGATGAGCCGACAACGGCGCTGGACGTGACGATCCAGGCGCAGATCCTGGCCCTGATGAAGCGGCTGTCGCGCGAACTGGGCATCGCGCTGATCCTCATCACCCACAACCTGGGGATCGTGGCGCGCTATGCGGACCGGGTGAACGTGATGTATGCGGGCAAGCTGGCCGAAACGGGCAGCGCCGAGGAAATCTTTCACCGCCCGCGCCACCCCTACACGATGGGTCTGCTGCATTCGGTGCCCCGTCTCGACGAGGACAAGAAGCACAAGCTGGCGACCATCTCGGGCCTGCCGCCGAACCTGCTGAAGGCCCCCGCCGGCTGCCGTTTCGCCGAACGCTGCCCCCATGCCCTGCCCGCTTGCGGCGCGCCGACCGCGTTGCAGGCGACCCAGGGCGGGGGGGAATCCGCCTGCCACCGACTGGCCGAGATCGAGGCCGGGGGCCTGCCCTGGCCCGAACAGGACGCGGCCCCGGCGAACGCGGACGACCCGGGCGAAGCGCCGGTCCTGCTGGAGGTCACGGGCCTGCAAAAGACCTATGGCGCGGTGCGGGCGGTCAACGGCGTGAGCTTTGCCATCCACAAGGGCGAGACGCTGGGGCTGGTGGGTGAATCCGGCTGCGGCAAGTCCACCGTCGGCCGGATCATCCTGGGCCTGACCGACCCCGACACGGGCCGCATCGCCTATGCCGGAACCGACATCGGCAACCTGAGGGGCCGGGCACTGGGCCGTGTGCGTCAAAAGCTACAGGTGATCTTTCAGGACCCGTTCAGCTCGTTGAACCCGCGCATGACCGTCGGGCAGATCATCGCCGAACCGCTGGCCTATTACCGGCTGCGCCCCGACCGGCGCGCCCGGGCCGAACGGGTCGCCGAACTGCTGGAACAGGTCGGACTGCCACCGCAATTCGCGCAGCGCTATCCGCACCAGCTTTCGGGCGGGCAGCGCCAGCGGATCGGTATCGCGCGGGCCCTGGCGATGGAGCCGGACTGCATCGTCTGCGACGAGGCGGTCTCGGCCCTGGACGTGTCGATCCAGGGGCAGATCATCAACCTGCTGGAACATCTGCGCGAGACCCTGGGCATCGCCTATCTGTTCATCGCCCACGACCTGGCCGTGGTGCGGCACATCTCGCATCGGGTGGCGGTCATGTATCTGGGCGAGATCGTCGAGATCGGCACGCGGGACGCGATCTTCGACGCGCCGGCCCACCCCTACACGCGGCTCTTGCTCGAGGCCGTGCCGATCCCCGACCCCATGGTCGAACAGCGCCGCCATGCCGATACGATCAAGGGCGAGATCAGCGCGCCGCTGGTCAACACCAAGGGCTGCCGCTTTGCCCCCCGCTGCCCGCTGGCGGACGAGGCCTGCCGCCTTTCGTCGCCCCGGCTGGCCGACGACGGCCAAGGCCGGCAAGTCGCCTGTTTCAAGGTCTGAGAGGCTGAGATGTTCCTGAAATACGCTGCCAAACGCGCGCTGATGATGGTTCCCACGCTGCTGGGCGTGGCGATCATCATCTTCCTGATGGTCCGTGTCATGCCTGGCGACATCATCGAGATCAAATACGCCAACTCGACCGGGTCGTCGGTCCCGCAGGAAATCATCGACGCCGAACGCGCCCGTCTGGGGCTGGACCAGCCGGTGATCGTGCAGATGGGGGACTGGCTGGTGGGGCTGGCGACGCTGGATCTGGGCACGTCGCTCTGGACCGAACGGCCGGTCTGGGACGAGATCATGGCCCGCTTCCCGGTCACCATCCAGACTGCGATCCTCAGTATCGTCATCGCCGTGGTGGTGGCCATCCCGTTGGGCACCCTCGCCGCGATCTACAACGGCACGATCATCGACCAGGCGGTGCGGGTTCTGACCATCGGCGGCATCGCCATCCCGTCCTTCTGGCTGGGGATGCTGATCCTGATGTTCCTGCTGATCGGCTTTGGCTGGGCGCCTCCGCTGAATTTCGTCTCGTTCCACCGCGACCCGGTGGCCAATCTGTCGTTGCTGATCTGGCCCGCCGTTTCGGTTGGCTACCGGCTGGCCTCGTTGATCGCGCGGATGATCCGCTCGTCGCTGCTGGAGGTGATGAACGAGGATTACATCCGCACCGCCCGCGCCAAGGGCGTGCGCGAGGCGCTGGTGGTGCGCCGCCACGCGCTGCGCAACGCCCTGCTGCCGGCGATCACGGTCATCGGCATCGAATTCGCGTTGCTGATCGGCGGGCTGGTGGTGACCGAACAGGTGTTCAACCTGAACGGCATCGGGCGGCTTTTCATCGACGCCGTGCAGCACAACGATTTCATGCTGATCCAGGGGCTGGTGATGGTCACCGCCGTGTTCTTCATGCTGGTCAACCTGACGGTGGACCTGCTCTATGCCGCTCTCGATCCCCGTATCGAGCTGAAGTGAGACCGCCATGTCCAGCCAGTCCGACCTACTGAACCCGCCGCCGTTGACCGCCCGCGCCTGGCTGGCCGCCAGCCAGTTCGTGCGCCAGCAACCCTTTGGCACGCTGGGGGCCCTGATCATCGTCGCGATCGGTCTGTCAGGCCTGTTCGCCGAATGGGTGGCGCCCTATGACCCGTTGGAAATCGACTATTTCGCCACCTTTGCCCCGCCGTCGTGGGAGCACTGGGCCGGCACCGACGAATTTGGCCGCGACATCCTCTCGCGGCTGATCTACGGGGCGCGGACGGCGATGATCATCTCGCTGTCGGCCTCGACTCTGGGGGTGGTGGCCGGGGCGATCCTGGGCATGGCGTCGGCCTATTTCGGCGGGCGGATCGACTTTGCGATCCAGCGGGTCATGGACATCCTGCTGAGCTTTCCGATCATCGTGCTGGCGCTGGTGGTGGTGGCGGTGCTGGGGCGGTTCCCGGTGGCCGGCGTGGACCTCAACCTGGTCGTCGCCATCGCCATCCCGATGATCCCCAAATCCGCGCGCGTGATCCGCGCCGCCGCCTTGCAGGTCGCGGTGATGCCCTATGTGGACGCGGCGCGCGCGCTGGGTTTCTCGCACAGCCGGATCATCTTGCGGCATATGGCGCCCAATCTGGTCGCGCCGTTCCTGATCCTGTTCACCGCCTATGTCGCGCAGGCGATCCTGCTCGAGGCCGCCCTGTCATTCCTGGGTCTCGGCGTGACCGAGCCGACGCCCGCCTGGGGCCTGATGCTGTCGGGCAACGCCACCCAGTTCTTCATGACCGCGCCCTGGGCCATCATCTTTCCAGGCCTTGCCATCTCGCTTTCGGTGTTCGCCTTCAACCTCTATGGCGATGCGTTGCGCGACTGGCTCGACCCCAAATTCAAGTTCTGAGGTTCCCATGCCCCAAGCGATCCATGTCCCCGGCCTGCACCACACGCCGCCCATCCCCAACGCGGCCCGCCGCGGTCCCTTGATCGAATCCGGCGGAATCGTCGGGGTGAACCCGGCGACCCGCGAGGTGCCCGAGGATCTCGCCGCGCAATGCGCGCAGATGTTCGCCAATCTGCGGGCCATTCTGGCGGCGGCGGGCGCGGGACCCGAGCATGTGGTGAAGCTGAGCGTCTGGATGGCCGATCGCGGTGCCAAGGACGTGCTCGACGCCGAATGGCTGGCGATGTGGCCCGATGCGGACCTGCGCCCGGCGCGGCAGACATTCGACGGCGCGCTGAAGGCACCGGTGCGGGTGCAATGCGCGTTCACCGCCTGGGTCGGATAGGACGCCGGGACGCAGGCGGCCCGGCGATACGGCCGGGCGCCCGGGCGCGTGTCAGAGATCCAGCTCGATCAGCCCCACCCCGCGCGAGACGCAGGCCTGCATCACGTCGCCGGCTGCGCGCTGATCCTCGGCCAGGAAGATGTCGCGGTGCAGGACCTGCCCCGAAAGCACCGGGACCGAGCACAGCCCGCAATGCCCTTGGCGGCAATCATACATGACAAAGGCCCCCTCGGCGATCAACACGTCCAGCAGCGACTTGTCCGCCGGCACATCGAGCACCGCCCCGGACGACGCCAAACGCACCTGGAACGGCGCGTCACCCGGCAGGGGGGTGGCCTCGGCGAAGACCTCGGAATGCACGCTTGCCGGGTCCCAGCCGCGCGCCAGGGCGCCTTGGGTCACCGCGTCGATCAATCCCGCGGGCCCGCAGATATAAAGCGGCGTCGCGGGCGCAAGCCCGTCCAGGAACCCCGCCACCGAAAAGGCCCCGGCCGGGTCCTCGTCGGCATAGAGCCTGACGTTGCACCCCGCCAGCGCGCCCAGCCGGTCGGTGAACAGATGATGCGCGGCCTGCCGGCAGGTGTAGTGCAACACGCAATCCACCCCGGCATTCGACAGCGCCGAGGCCATCGTCACCAGGGGCGTGATGCCGATCCCGCCCGCGACCAGGTGGATCCCGTCGCGCGGCGCCTGTAGCGGGAAACCGTTGGGCGGCAGCCGCAAGGTCAGGAAATCCCCCACCCGCAGTTCGTCGTGCATGTAGCGCGAGCCGCCCTTGCCCGCCGCCTCGCGCAGCACGCCCAGCCGGTAGAGCGTGCGCGGCGTCCCCTCGATCGGTGGCAATTCGTCGGGAAAGGCGACCAGCGAATAGCTGCGCCACATCTCTTGCGGGCGTTCGGGCCCGCGCGGCGGAATGCGGACCGAGACATGGGCGCCCGGCGGAAAGCCCGGCAATTGCCCGCCCTCGGCCGCGGCCAGTTCGATGACCCGCAAACCCGGTGCGGGGGTGGTGGCCGCGGTCACCCGCGCCATGAAGGTGTCAGCGGACGGCGCCATGGCACTTCCTTGTCGTTCCGTGAAAAAGGCGCGAGGATGCCGGACGGCCCGACACCCTCGCAGTCTTGGGAAGACCTCAGGCGACCAGCGATTTCCAGGCCTTGCCGTCGGGCACGACATCGCCGACGGACACGGCGCGGCCGTAGTCCTCCTCGCTGCTCTGGGCCAGCTTGGGCGTCTGGCCCTGCATGAACTCGCGCACCGATTTCAGGATCTGGTGGCGCACCCGCATCAACGCCCCGTCCGAGGCGCAGAGCTGTTCCTTGGTGCGGTCGTAGATCGGCCCCTGGCTGAGGAACATGGCGAAATCCTCGGTCCCCAAGTGCTGGGGAAAGCCGGTGAAATGGCCGCGTTTCATCAGCGCGCGGTCCTGGCCCCAGTTCTCGTCGGGGGTGCCCGGCGGGATCGGCGGGAAATTCCAGGTGTCGGGCGTGGCGCTCATCACCGTCAGGCCCAGGGGGCGCACCGGGTTGAAATGCACGAACCAGGCGCGGTGCGTGGTGTCATCGATTGGCACCGAGAAGAACACGGTCGAGGGGCCATCCGTTTCCGGCGGGCAGACCACCGCATACCAGGGCATGACAAAGTTGTTGACCCGGACATAGAACTGGTCCTCGCCCAACTCGCGGATCGCGGCGTAGCGGAACCCATAGGGCCGGTCTTCGAATTCCAGCCGTGCCGATGTCTTTTTCAGCATGTTCTTGCGCTGGGTGTTGCCGCTCATTTCGGTCGTGGACGAATGCAGGAAGGACACGTGCGTGGTGTCCATCGAAGCCTCGACCCCTTGCAGGTAATTCGTCGCAATCTCGACCGAGGTGACCGAACGGTTCTCGGGCGGCAGATCGACGAAGGGCAGCGCCGGGAAAGGCGGCGCCTCGTCGCCTTGCCCCAGCCAGGCCCAGACGATGCCGCCGCGTTCGACCGCCTTGTAGCGGTTCAGCTTGACCGATTTGCAGAACTGCGCGGCGTTGTTTTCCACGTTGGGCGCATCCACCAGGTTGCCCTCGACGTCGAATTTCCAGCCGTGATAGATGCAGCGCAGCCCGTTGTCGCGGTTCTGCGCCAACGCCAGCGAGGCGCGGCGGTGCGGGCATTGCTCGTCCAGAATACCGACCGCGCCGTCCGTGTTGCGAAAGACCACGTAGTTTTCACCCAACAGGCGCACGCGGTAGGGCCGGCCGTCGCGCTCGAGCTTGTCGCCGGGAATCGCCGGCAGCCAGTAATGTTGACGCAACATCCGGCCCAGCGGCGCCTCGCCGTCAACCCGGGTCATCAGATCGTTGTCTTCCTGCGTGATGGCCATGGTCATCCTTCCTTTCGCGGTGTGCCCGGTGGATCGAAGCCGGGCCCTAGCTGACCGGGACAGCATTCCAGCCCGGGCCGCGCCAGCGCAATGCACCAGGGCGCTAAGCTTCAGATAGCCAAAAGGCTACGACCCCGCGCGCATCGGGGCGCACCGCCCAGCCTGTAGCCCCGACATTACACCTTGGATAGACAACTGACGGGTTGCCGGGATTGGCCGGCGCTCTCTAGGGTGCAGTCAATCGCGGAGGGGCGGCGACAAGCGCCGGCGACCCGACGGTCCCGATTTCAACGGAGGAACATCATGAACGACACGCCTGACGCGACCCTGCCGGTCTACCGCAACGAGCTGGTCAAGGTCGAATTCGAGGACGGCATCGCCTGGGTCTATTTCAATCGGCCCGAAAAGCGCAACGCGATGAGCCCCAGCCTCAACCGCGAGATGGAAGAGGTCCTGGACAAGCTGGAAGGCGATGACCGCTGCAAGGTGCTGGTGCTCACCGGGTCGGGCGACGCCTGGTCGGCCGGCATGGACCTGAAGGAATTCTTCCGCGAGGTGATGCCGCTGCCGACAATCCAGCAGCAGCGCATCCGAAACCAGACCTTCCACTGGCAGCGCAAGCGGCTGATGTATTACCTCAAGCCCACCATCGCGATGGTCAACGGTTGGTGCTTTGGCGGGGCCTTCGTGCCGCTGGTGAGCTGCGACCTGTCGCTGGCCGCCGAGGACGCGCAATTCGGTCTGTCGGAAATCAACTGGGGCATCATTCCGGGCGGCAACGTCACCCGTTCGCTCGCCGCCAAGGTCAACCAGGCGGATGCGCTTTACTACATCATGACCGGCGAGCCCTTCGACGGCCGCAAGGCCAAGGAAATGGGCCTGGTGAACGAGGTTCTGCCGGCCGACAAGCTGCGCGAGCGCACCGTTCAACTGGCCAAGATCCTGATGGCCAAGAACCCGGTGGTCCTGAACGCCGCGAAACTCGCCTACAAGCACGCCGACGAGATGAACTGGGAAACCGCCGAGGACTACCTCTCGGCCAAGGCGGCGCAGGCCACGCTCTTTGATCCGACCAAGGGGATGATGCAGGGCATCAGCCAGTTCCTGGACGACAAGAGCTACAAGCCCGGTCTCGGCACCTACCGCATCGAAGAGGAATAACCATGGCGGCGGGGCGCGATAGCGCGACGGCCAAGGGGGCGCCGGACATCCGGCGCCTTCTGGCGCCACGGTCGGTGGCGATCATCGGTGCCTCGGCCAACCCGGCCTCGATGGGGGCGCGGGCGCTCAGCGCCTTTCGTCGTTTCCACTATGCGGGGGACATCCATCTGGTGAATCCCCGGACCGAGGCGATCGACGGCATCCGCTGCGTGCCGACGGTCGCCGACCTGCCCCAAGGGGTGGACGCCGCGATCTTTGCCATCCCCCAGCCCGCCGTGGCCGAGGCCCTGGCCCAGGGCATCGCCCGGGGTCTGGGCGGGGCGGTGATCTTTTCGGCGGGCTACGCCGAGACCGGCCCCGACGGCCGCCGCGCGCAGGACGCGCTTGCCGCCATGGCGCGCGCCGGCGGCCTGGCGCTGGCCGGCCCCAACTGCCTGGGCCTGGTGAATTTCGACGCGGGCGTGCCCCTGACCTCGGGTCCGGTGCATCCGATCGACCGGCGCGGTCGCCCGGGTCTGGCCGTCATTGCGCAGTCGGGCGGGATCATGGGGGCGATCATCAACGCCTCGGAAGATCGCGACATCCCGCTGTCGCACGCCATATCGACCGGCAATGAGGCCGCGCTGGGGGTGACCGACTATTTCGCGGCGCTGGTCGGGGACCCGGCCATCGGTTCCTTTGCCCTGTTTGCCGAACATATCCGCGACCCGCAGGGGTTCCTGGCATCGGCCCGCCGCGCGCGGGACCTGGGCAAGCCGGTGATCTTGCTGCATTCCGGGCGCAGCGCCCGGGCGCAAGAGGCCTCGCTGTCGCACACGGGCGCGGTTGCCAGCAATTTCAGGGCGATGGAGGCCGCTGTCCGGGCCGAGGGCGTCCTGCTGGTGGACGGGATGGACCGGCTGATCGACGTGGCCGAGATGGTCTCGAAGTTCCGCAGCCTGCCGAAACGGGGTCTGGGGATCATCACCGATTCGGGCGCGTTCAAGGGTCTGGCGCTGGACACCGCCGACGATCTGGCCCTGTCGCTGCCCGAGTTGAAGCCGGAAACCTACGACAAGCTGCGCGCCGCGACCTTCGACTATGTCGAGGGATCGAACCCGCTGGACGTGACGGGTCAGGCGATGATGAACCTGGACCGGATCTATGGCGATTGCGGGCGGCTGATGTTGGCGGA
Organism: Rhodobacter sp.; assembly: GCA_020637515.1. NCBI lineage: Bacteria > Pseudomonadati > Pseudomonadota > Alphaproteobacteria > Rhodobacterales > Rhodobacter > Rhodobacter sp. Next base: position 136,298 of record JACKKG010000002.1, read on the forward strand.
CGGGGCCGTCGATGCGCTGCTGGTCTGCCAGATGCCCGGCAAGCCCGAGGTGATGGAGGCCAAGGCCCGCGCCGTCGCGCAACTGGCCGAGGAAACCGGGGCCGCCGTCGGCTGCGTCTTCATCGGCAGCGGCGCCCCTGTGCCACCCGGCGCCCAGCGCGTGCTGGCCGAGGCCAGCGTCCCGCTTTCCCAATCGGGCGAGCGGGCGATCCGCGCCGTCGCCGATGTGCTGCGCCTGGCCCGTCCGATGGTCACCGGCACGCCGGTCGCGACGCTCACCCCCCCGCCCCTGCCCGGCGCCGGCACGATCCCCGAGCATCTGTCCAAGGCCTGGCTTGCCCGGGCGATCGCCCTGCCCGTGCCCCTCTCGCATCTGGCGACGACGCCGGACGCGGCGGCCAGCGCGGCCGAAACGCTGGGTTTCCCCGTGGTGCTGAAGGTCCAGCACGCCGACCTCGCCCATAAATCGGACGTGGGCGGGGTGCTGGTCGGGCTGGCAACCCCCAAGGCCGTCCGCGAGGGGTTCACCCGCATCCTGCGCAATGTCGAGGCCGCGCGACCGGGCCAGCCCGTCGATGGCATCCTTGTCGAGAAGATGGGCGCCCGTGGCCCCGAACTGGTGATCGGCGCCAAGCGCGACGCCGATTGGGGCCCGATGGTGATGATCGGCATGGGCGGTGTCTGGGTCGAACTGTTCCAGGACATGGCGCTGATCCCTGCCGGCACCGGGCCCGAAGGGTTCCGCCAGGCGCTGCTGGGCCTAAAGGCCGCGAAGCTGCTGACCGGCTATCGTGGCGACCCGCCGGTGGACCTCGACGCTGCGGCGGCGGTGGCCGCACGGCTGGGCGCGGTCATGCTGGCCTGCCCCGAGATCACCGAGATCGACCTCAACCCGGTCATCGTCAGGCCCGCGGGCGAGGGTGTCCTCGCGCTCGACGCGCTGATCGTCACCCATTCGGCGCCGCAGTAAGGAGCCCTCATGAGTTTCCGTTTCTCAGACGACCTCGAGACCTTTCGAACCGAGGTCCGCAGCTTTGTCGAGGCCAATCTGTCGCCTCGCACCAGACAGCGCGCCGCCGAAGGGTTGCGGCTGACCAAGGACGATTACACCGACTGGTTCAAGGCCCTCCATGCCAAGGGCTGGATCACGCCCGGCTGGCCACGGGAACACGGCGGCACGGACTGGACGCCCTTGCAGCGCTATATCTTCGAGGAGGAGTGCTACCTCGCCGGCGCGCCGCCCGTGACCGGAGGCATGAACATGATCGGCCCGGTGCTGATCCAGTTCGGCACCGAGGCGCAAAAGGCCACCTACCTGCCGCGGATGCGGCGCGGCGAACTGTGGTGGGCGCAGGGTTTCTCCGAGCCGGGCTCGGGCTCGGACCTCGCATCGCTCAGCACCCGGGCCTGGCGCGAGGGCGACGACTATGTGGTGAACGGGACCAAGATCTGGACCACCCAGGCCAATTACGCGGACATGATGTTCGCGCTGGTGCGCACCAAACCCGAAGGCAAGCCACAGGAAAGCATCTCGATGGTGCTGATCCCGATGACCGCGCCGGGGGTCTCGATCCAGCGGATCATGACCATCGACGGCTCGGGCGAGTTGTATCAGACCTTTCTGGACAATGTCCGTATCCCCGCCGCCAACCTGGTCGGCGAAGAGAACATGGGCTGGACCTATGCCAAGTTCCTCTTGGGATTCGAGCGGTTCGGCATCGCCGGGATCGGCCTGACCAAACGGCAGATGGACCGGCTGAAACGGGTGCTGGCGGCCGAGGGGCTGGCGGATGCGCCCCGCTGGGCCGAACGCGTGGCCCGCGCCGAGGCCGATCTGATGGCGCTGGAATTCACCGCGATCCGGCTGGTGCAGGAAAGCACCGGCAAGTCCCCGGGGGTGGAAAGCTCGCTGCTGAAGATCCGCGGCACGGAATTGCGCCAGCGCATCTATGCGATGACGCTGGACGCCGCCGGTCAGGGCGCGATCCCCTATCTGGACGAGGTGCTGCATCCCGGCTGGCAAGGCGCGCCGATGGGACCGGCCCACGCCGGGACACTGGCCGCCAACTATCTGGAAAACCGCAAGATCTCGATTTACGGCGGCTCGAACGAAATCCAGCGCGAGGTGCTGGCGCAGGCCGCCCTCGGGCGCATGAGGTAAGTCAGATGGACCTGATCCTGACCGAGGAACAACGCATTCTCTTCGATACCGTCAGCCGTCTGGGGGCCGACATCGCCGGGTTCGACCCCGCCGCGCGCCGCGCCCGTCTGGCGGAATTCGGGCTGACCGCGCTGGGTCTCGATGCCGATGAGCCGATGATCGCCGAAGGCGTTCTGGTGGCCGAGGCCCTGGGCCAGGCCCGCGTCAACGAGGCCTATGTCCACACCCATCTGGGCGCGGCCCGGGCGCTGGCGGGCCAACCCGCCGCCGCCGCGCTGGCGTCCGAGATCGCCGCGGGCACCGCGATCCTGGCGCCCGCGCTCCATGAACCCGGCCGCCGCTATGACCTGACCCCCGCCCTGACCACATTGCAGAACGGGCGGCTCGACGGCCGCAAGGTCGCGGTCATGGGCGGCGACGTGGCGAGTCACGCGCTGGTGTCGGCCCGCGATGACCATGAGCAACTGGTGCTTGTAGTGCTGCCGCTCGCCGCACCCGGCGTGACCCGCCGCCCCTTTGCCACGCTGGACGGGCGCGGCGGCGCCGAACTGGCCCTTGACGGCGCGACAGAGGGCGCGGTGCTGGCCTCGGGTCCGGCGGCAGAGCGGCTGCTGGCCGACATGGTGGCGCGGATCGACGCGGGTCTGGTGGCGGACAGCGTCGGCGCGATGAGCGCGCTGATGGCGATGACGGCGGAATACCTCAGGACGCGCCGCCAGTTCGGCAAGTCTATCGGCGCCTTTCAGGCCCTGCAACACCGCTTTGTGGACATGAAGCTGGCGCACGAGTTGGCCCGCTCCATGGCCATCGCCAGCGCCCGCGCGCTGGAGATGCTGGAGGGCCCCGAACGCGACCGGGTGCTGGCATCGGCCCGCCTGCAAGCCGCCGACAGCGGGCGGCGGATCGGCGAAGAGGCGATCCAGATGCACGGCGCCATGGGGATGACGGCAGAGTATCCGGCCGGGGGGTTCTTCAAGCGCCTGCTGGTCAACGCCGCCAGCTTTGGCGACGCCGATCATCAGCTTGACCGTCTGATCGCGCTGGCCCGCCCCGGCGCCAACCGGAGCGCCGCGGCATGACCTCGTATCCCGAAATCCGGCTGCATCTGGGCGGGCGCGGCTGGGTGGCCGAGACCGCCTGCCACAAGGACGTGCTGAACCCTGCCACCGGCCTGCCGGTCGGCCGCGTGCCGTTGGCCAGCGCCGAGGACCTGCGGCACGCGGCCGAGTCCGCCGCCCGGGGCTTTGATCTGTGGCGCAGCGTCCCGGCGATCGAGCGCAGCGCCATCCTGCGCCGTGCGGCGGGCCTGTTGCGCGACCGCAAGGCCACCATCGCCGAGGCCCTGACGCGCGAACAGGGCCGGCCGCTGGGCGACACGGCGATGGAATGCCTGGTCGGGGCCGAGGTGCTGGACTTCTTCGCCGAGGAAGCCCGCCGCATCTTCGGACGCTCGGTTCCGCCCCGGGTGCCGGGTGCGATCCAGACCGTGCTGCGCGACCCGGTCGGCCCGGTGCTGGCCATCTCGACCTGGAACGTGCCCGTCAACCATGCCGCCCGCAAGCTGGGCGCGGCGCTTGCGGCCGGGTGTTCGGTGGTGCTGAAGGGCCCCGAGGAAGCGCCGGCATCGACCATGATGGTGGTCGCCGCGCTGCTGGACGCGGGGGTCCCGGCCGAGGCGCTCAGCCTCGTCTTCGGCAACCCGCCGGACGTGTCGGACCTGCTGATCGCCCACCCCGCGATCAAGGCGCTGACCTTCACCGGATCGACCCGCATCGGCAAGCTGCTGGCGGCCAGGGCCGGGGCCCAGATGATGCCGGTGACGATGGAACTGGGTGGCCACGCGCCGGTCCTGATCTTCGACGACGCCGACATCGACAAGGCCATCGCCATCCTCGGCATGACCAAATTCCGGAACGCCGGCCAGATCTGCATCGCGCCGACACGGTTCCTGGTGCAGGACGGCGTCCACGACCGGTTCCTCGCCGGGATGGTCAAGGCCGCCCAGGCGCTGAGGGTCGGCGACGGGATGGACCCGGCCAGTCAGATGGGGCCGCTGAGCACCCGGTCGCGGGTCGATGCCGTGGCCGCCCTGGTCGAGGATGCCGTTGCCCGGGGCGCGACGCTTCACACCGGCGGCCACAGGATCGGCAACGCGGGCTATTTCTACGCGCCGACCGTGCTGGGCAACGTGCCGACCGATGCGCTGGCGATGAACGACGAGCCCTTTGGCCCCCTCGCCCTGATCAACCGCTTCAGCGATCCCGACGCGGCCATCGCCGAGGCCAACCGCCTGGACTATGGCCTGGCCGCCTATGCCTATACCGGGTCCGAGGCGATGGCGAACCGGCTGGCGGCCGAGGTGCAGAGCGGGATGCTGTCGATCAACCACCACGGGCTGGGGCCGGTCGAGCATCCGTTCGGCGGCATCGGGGCCTCGGGCATGGGCAGCGAGGGCGGCGCCGAGGCGGTCGAACGCTTCCTGGTCACCCGCTTCGTCACCCGGGTCGCCCGCTGACACCCTCTTTCGCAGCCCCCCGCGGACGGGCATAAAGGCCGGACCCCGGGGGGCAATATGCTGCAATCGACATTTCGACAGATCGAGGTCTTTCTCGAAGTGGTCCGCACCGGCAGTTTCGCCGGGGCGGCCGACAGTTTCTCGATCTCCAGCGCCTCGGTCTCGAACCATATCAAGGCGCTGGAAACCCGGATCGGGGTGCCCCTGTTCGTGCGCGACCGCGGCCGCGGGGTCAGCCTGACCGAGGCCGGGCACCGGGTGCATCTGCGCGGCAGCGAGCTGATGAAGCAGGTCGCGCTGCTGGCCGAAGAGCTGCAACCCAACCGCGACAACCGCCGCCGGCGCCTGATCCTGACCTCGCAACGGTTTTTGGCGCGGACCTTTCTCAGCGATGCGGTGGCGCGTTTCACCACGGCGCACCCGGCCATCGAACTGGTGGTCGAGACCGGAAATTTCGAGGACGTGCTGGACGCGGTCGCCAACGACCGCACCGACCTGGGCTATGTCATCTCGAGCGAGGGCGCGCCGATCCCCGACAGCACCATCGTCGGCCACGAAAGGCTGGGTTTTTTCTGCGCCGCGGGCCACCCGGCGCTGCGCCGCGGTCCCCTGCATATCGCCGATCTGGGGGAATGGCCTTTCCTGGTGACCCGCAAGGACGAGCGTTTCGCCCATATGGTCGCCGTTTCGATGGCCGAGCACGGGCTGAGCAACCTGCGGGTCGCGGCGCAGATCCAGGACGGAACCATGATCGGCGAGGTCGCGGCGCGCAGCGACAGTCTGATGTGCGGCCCGGCGCTTTATGTCATGGATCTTGTGCGGGCCGGGCGACTGGTCGAGCTGACGACGGTGGAACCGCCGATCAGCCTGCCGATCCACCAGATCGTCGCCCCCGGCAGCCGCGCGGCGCGCGAGATCGCGGTCTTTGTCGAGGTGCTTCAAGCCGCCGCTCAGGGCGCCTGAAACACCCCCAGGAAGCGGTCGCGCAACTCGCGTTTCACGATCTTGCCCATGGCGTTGCGGGGCAAGGCGTCCAGGATCTCGATGCGTTTGGGCCGCTTGTAGCCGGTCAGTTGACCGGCCAGATGCGCCTGGATCGCCGGGGCCTGCAACCCGCTGCCTTGCCTCAGCGCGACGATGGCCAGCACCGCTTCGCCGAAATCGGGATGGGGCACGCCGACCACGGCGACTTCGGCCACCTCGGGCAGGGTTTCCAGCGCCATCTCGACCTCGCGCGGGTAGACGTTGAACCCGCCCGAGATGATCATGTCCTTGTCGCGCCCGACGATGAACAGATACCCCTCGGTGTCGCGTTTCACCAGATCGCCGGTATCGAACCAGCCGTCGGCGTCGGCGATCGGCGTCAGTCCCTTGTCGCCCGCCCAATAGCCCAGGCCGACATAGGGGCTGCGGACCAGGAGCCGCCCGACCTCGCCCGCCGGCACCTCGGCGCCCTGGGCATCGACCATCCGGCATTCGACCAGCGGAAAGGCCGGCCCGACCGAGCCGCGCCGGCGCTCGCCGTGCAGCGGGTTCGAGGCGATCATCCCCCCCTCGGTCGAGCCGTAGCGCTCGAGCAGGACCATTCCGGTGCGTTCGGCAAAGGCGTCGGCCACATCCAGCGGCAGCGGCGCCGAGCCCGAGGTGACCAGCCGGACACCGGACACCGCCGCGCGCGTGAACCCCGGATGGTCCAGAAGCCTGGCGTGGATCGTCGGCACCGCCATCAGCACGGTGGTGCCGGGCAACAGGTCGATCACCGCCTCGGCGTCGAATTTCGGCAACAGCCTGAGCCGCGCTCCCGCCACCAGCGGGCAGGCCGCCGACAGGAACAGGCCGTGGCCATGGAACACCGGCAGGACGTGCAGCACCTCGTCCTCGGGGGTGATGCCCCAGGCCTGGGCCAGCAGGACAAAGTTCACGGCCAGATTGCTGTGGCACAGCACGGCACCCTTGGGCCGCCCCGTGGTGCCCGAGGTATAGAGCATGACCGAAGGCGCCCGCCCGCCCGGCGCGGGCGCCGGCAGCGGCCCGTCCTCGGGGTGCGCGGAAAGGGCAAAGAGCGCGACCTCGTCCCCTTCGGGCGCGGAGGCGACCACCAGCACGGGACCGGCGTCGTCCAGGATATACGCCCGCTCGCCGGGGGTCAGGGCCGTGTTGATCGGCACATAGACCGCCCCCAGCCTGAGCGCGGCAAAGAACAGCGCGATCGCCTCGGGCGATTTCTCGCAACGCGCGGCGACCCGGTCGCCGGCGGTCACGCCACGCGCGGCCAGGGCCTTCGCCAGCCGGCCGACCAGCGCCACCAGCGCCGCGTAGCTCAGCACGCGCGCGCCCTCGATCAAGGCGACGCTTTGGGGTTGCAGGGCGGCGCGGGCCTCCAGCAAGCTGGCCAGATTGCCGGTCCAGGGATCGGCGGCCAGATCGGATTGCTCGATGGTCATTGTCCCTTGAACTCCACCTTTTCCTTGCGGCCGAGCGCGTCGATAGCCCGCCGGTAATCGTCACTGTCATCACAGGCGCGCGCCGCCGCCCGGGCCCGGGCCGCGCCCTCGGGCGTGCGGGCCGCGGGTGCCAGCGCCAGCTTGGTCGCACGCATCGTCAGGGGGGCCCCCCGGGCGATGTCGGCCGCCAACGCCTGCACATGGCCCGCCAGCGACGCCTCTGGCAGCGCGCGGGCGGCAAAGCCCTGCGCCACGGCCTCGGCGCCGCCATAGGCGCGCCCGGCATAGATCATCTCGCCCACCCATTCGGCCCGGCTGGCCGCGACCAGGCGCGTCACCCAGTCGGGATCGTAGGCGACGCCGATCCGTGCGGCGGGAATGGCCAGGCGCGCGTCCTCGGCCAGGCAGCGCAGGTCGGCCTGAGCGGCCAGCGCCAGCCCGGCACCCATGCAGACCCCGCGGATTTCGGCCACCACCGGCACCGGCAGGGCGGCCAGGGCCGCGACCGCGGCGCGGACATGGAAATTGTAGGCCTCGGTCGCGGCCGGATCGCGGCGCAGCGTCAGGAATTCGCTGAGATCCGCGCCCGAGGAAAAGTCGCGCCCCGCGCCACAAAGGATCACCACCCTGAGATCGTGCCGGGACCGCAGCGCCTCGAGCGCCTGCCCGAGTCCGCGCCACATGCCGGCGGCGATGGCGTTGCGTAGCGCCGGCTGGTGCAGGGTCACCCGCAGGACGCCAGGGGCGTCCTGGCTCAGCCGGACCGAAGCCTCTGGTGTGTCGCCGAAGAGTTTCATGCGCCTGTGCCGCTTTGTCTGCTGCAAGGGGGGGGGGACCGGACATGACGGGGCAGTCTGGCGGCCCGGGGGCGCCACGTCCGACTGGAAGGAAGATGGGAAGGGACGGCGAGGGAGGGCCGCGCGCCGGACTGGCCGGCGCGCAGCCTTGGGGTTACTGGCTCAGCCAGACCGAACCAAAGTCGAGCCCGACATAGTTCGAGGCGATATTCGGAACCTCGAACCCATGCACATCGGCGCGCACGACCATCGGACGAACCGACCAGAAGAGCGGGATATAGAGCGCCTGGTCCATGATCTCGTTCTCGATTTGCAGCGCAAGGTCGCGGCGGGCGGCGGGATCGGTTTCGATCGCCTGGGCCTGGAACAGCGCGTCAAAGGCCGGATCGTCGGCAAAAGTCAGGTTGCGCGGGTTCTGGCTGTGCGACAACATGCTGGAGAACCGCAGCGTCGGATCGTCCGAATATTCGGCGATGGCGATCAGGGTCACGTCGAAATCGCCGCGGTTTTGCCGGCCGAAGAATTCGCCCACATCCAGGGTCTCTTGCGTGACCGTCACGCCGATCTGGCGCCACTGGTCGATCAGGAACACGCCCATCGGAGTGTAACGATTCCAGTTCAGGTAGGTGAAGCTCAGGTTCTCCTGACCGGCCTCGGCCAGCAGGGCCCGCGCCTCGGCCCGCGCCGCTTCGATATCGGGGTTGAACCCGGGAAGCTGCTCAAGCTCGGCCTGGGGACGTTCCCATTCCGAACCGGGGCGCATCCAGCCGCCGTAGCCGCTGGCCGAGGTGGTGCGCGACAGGGCTGCGGCCCCGGCCCGCCGGTCGATGGCCAGGTTCAGCGCCCGGCGCACCCGCACATCGTCGAAGGGCGCGCGCTGCGTGTTCATGATGGCGTTGAAGAAGACCGTCGTGTCGATGGCGGGATAGGCCACCACATTGTCGCCCTGCATCTGGGCAATGCGGTCCACATCGGCCTGGCTGAGGCTGGGCACGATGGTGCCGATCTGACCCGCCGCCATGGCGTTGACCGCCGCCGGCATCGCCATGTTCAGCAGTTGCACGCTGTCGAGATAGGGCTTGCCCGGGTCGTAATATCCGTCAAAGCGCGTTCCGGTCCACGAGGCCCCGGCCTGATAATCCGAGAACACGAAAGGCCCGCTGCCCATCACCCGGCGCGCCGGATAGTCGGCATCGCTTTCCAGCAGTTCGGCCGAATAGATGCAGTTGAACGGACCGGCGAGGATATCCAGCATCGCCGAATCCGGGTGCGACAGTTGGACGACCACCGTCTGGTCGTCGGTCGCCTCGATCGAGGCCACGGCCGAGAACTGCGCCTGGCGGGCCGAAACGACGCCGGCCGGGGGATTGCGCACGCGGTTGAGGCTGGCTTCGACGTCATGGGCATCCAGGCTCGAACCGTCGTGGAACACCACGCCGGGGCGAATGTGGAACGTATAGACCAGACCGTCCGCCGAAACCTCCCAGCTGTCGGCAACGTCGCCCTCGATGGCCGGACAATTGACCGAGCTGTAGCGCAGAAGCGTCGAGTAGTGCGGCGCGAGGCGGTAAAGCGAACCGATCGAACGGGTCGCGTGGCAGTCGAAGGTATCGGGATCGCCCTGCACCACGCCGACGACGAGTTGTCCGCCGTGCTGTGGTTCCTGGGCCGTGGCACTACCCGCTGCCAATAAGGCGGCGGTGATACCGGCCACGGTCGTCAAGATACGCATGATCTCCTCCCTGAGTTGGTTGTCTTGATGTCCGTTACGGAACTTCCGCCTTGCACAATCGAGGCGAGAGGGGGCTAAAGCAATCCACCTAGCTGACAAGGGACCTGTTGCCTTTTCCTTACAACTTTCGGGGGGAACGGCGGCCCGGATGTTCAGGCGCCCATGATCGCGGGACGCGCCGGGCCACGCGAAACGGGCCCTGCGGCGACAGTCGCCGGGACCTGGTCCGTGCGCGGATTTGTCAGATCGGGGCCTTGTCGGATCGGCCCACCAGGGCGGGGTTCGACCCTCGTGCCCTGCTCAGACGCGGCGGCGAGCGCCGGCCGGTTCATCCCGGCCTGCCCATTCGGCGCCCCGGGGATCGGTCAGGGCCATGCCGTTTGGCACGGTCCAAGGCCCTGACCTGTGTGAGTCACGCAGATGGCGGACGGTGCGCGCAGACGGCGCCCACCGACCGCGATCCCTCACGCGAGGGCGAGGTTGGTCGCGCTTTCGCGGCCGTCACGTCCGGTTTCGACGTCGAAGGTCACTTTTTGCGCGTCGGCCAGGCCGGTCAGGCCAGCGCGTTCCACGGCCGAGATGTGCACGAACACATCCTTGCCACCGCGGTCCGTCTCGATGAAGCCGAAGCCTTTTTGCGAATTGAAAAATTTCACGGTGCCATTGGCCATATCCGTGGTCTCCTGTTCAGATGCTGCCCACAGGATGCGGCAGCCCGGCAAAGTCAGACTGAGAGAACGACTGAAGCCGGTTGAACGGAAGCAGAAGGTCGCAGAGAAAAACGATTACGCGGCTCACATGGGCCCTGCGCCCCGCCGTTGCAAGGGGTGTGCCCGCGAAAGCGCGAAAATTCATCCCCGAACCGGCGCGGCGGGCGCTGCGCCATTGACAATGGGTCGATGGGTCACCATGTAGACCTTGCGTTATCGCTCTGCCGCGTGAGCAGGCGGGTTCACTTCCGCCCCCGGCCGTGACGCACCGTTTTCCCACATCACGAAGGGGGGACGCCGCCCAAGGCGGCTCTGGGCACAATGCGGTGCCGGAGTGTTCGCCCCGGGTGCACCCCGACCGAACGCGCAGCCGCGCGTTTCGGCGACGCCGGACGCATGGTCCGGTCAAGGATCGACATGACTTTCACGGAACTCGGGCTCAGCGCCCGCATGGTCTCGCGGCTCGAAGCCCTGGGGCTGACCCAACCGACACCCATCCAGGAACAGGCCATTCCGCAGGCGTTGCAGGGCAACGACATTCTCGGGATCGCGCAGACCGGGACGGGCAAGACCGCCGCCTTCGGCATCCCGCTGATCGTCGCGCTGTCGAAACAGCAAGAGCGGCCGGCGCCGCGCTCGACCCGTGGACTGGTGCTGGCACCGACCCGGGAACTGGCCAGCCAGATCGTCCAGAGCCTTCAGGGCATGACGGCCGATCTGCGCATCGCACTCGTCGTTGGCGGCAAGTCGATCAACGCGCAGGCCGACAAGCTGGCACGCGGCACCGATATCCTGGTGGCGACGCCCGGCCGGCTGATCGACCTGATGGACCGTGGCGCCGTCGATCTGGGCCAGACCCGGTTCCTGGTGCTGGACGAGGCCGACCAGATGCTCGACATCGGATTCATCCACGCGCTGCGCCGCATCGCGACGATGGTCGCCAAGGACCGGCAAACCATGATGTTTTCGGCCACGATGCCGAAAGCGATGGCCGACCTGTCGCGTCAATACCTGAACAATCCCGTCCGGGTCGAGGTCTCGCCCGCGGGCAAGGTCGCGGACAAGGTCACCCATTCGGTGCATTTTGTCGCCAAGGACCAAAAGCAGGACCTGCTGATCGAATTGCTGGACGCGCACCGCAACGACCGGGCGCTGGTCTTTTCGCGCACGAAACACGGCGCCGAACGGTTGATGAAGCACCTGGACCGCGCCGGGTTCGCGGCCACCTCGATCCATGGCAACAAGAGCCAGGGACAAAGGGACCGGGCCATCGCCGCGTTCAAGGCGGGGTCGGTGCGCGTGCTGGTTGCGACCGATGTCGCGGCGCGCGGGATCGACATTCCCGGCGTCGGGCATGTCTACAACTACGACCTGCCGAACGTGCCGGAAAACTACGTCCACCGGATCGGGCGCACGGCCCGCGCCGGCCAGAGCGGCCGCGCGATCGCCTTTTGCGCCGCCGACGAGGTGAGCGAACTCAAGGCCATTGAAAAGGTGCTGGGCACCCGGGTCGAGATCGCCGGCGGCCATCCGTGGGAGGCAAGGACCTCTGGCGCGCCGAAACCGCAGGCCAAGAAGCGGCCGCGCCGGCGGTCCCCGGGCCGCGGGGGTCAAATGGCGGCGTGACGGCAGGCCTCGGGCCCCTTGCGTCAGACGACAAGGACGGCGCTGCACCGGCAGCTGACTGCGACCCGGGCCAGCTTTCACAGCGAGGCGGCGCTTTCTCCGCAGGAGGACTAGTCCTATGAAAACCCCTGAATGGGTCAAACCCGGCGTTTATGGCGCCGTGATCGGCGCCGCGATTTTCGGCATCGTCGGCTTCGGCTGGGGCGGCTGGGTGACCGGCGGCACGGCGCATGACAGGGCGGTGGCGATGTCGCGCGACAACGTCGTCGCGGCGATGGTGCCGGTCTGTCTGGACCTGTCGCGGGCCGACCCGGACCGCGCCGCGGCGCTTGCGGGCATCCGCGAGGCCCAGGCATACCGGCGTCGCGACGTGCTGATGGCGACCGGCTGGGCCACGATGCCCGGCACCGACGCACCGAACCGCGACCTCGCACAGGCCTGCCTGGCTTCGCTCGATGTCGATGCCGTTCCCGATCCGCAGGCCACGGGCGACAACGGATGAGCGGTGTCTCGGCCGCTGACCGCGCGCGGATACCGAAGCGGGGCCGCAGCCGGTTGATGTGGGCGGCGGCCGGTCTGGTGATCGCGCTGGCGGGCCCGGCGCTTGCGCAGGACGGCACCGGCGCGGTGCCGGATCACGCCGAGCCGCAGCGTTACGGCGGCGGCTGGGTCTGCGCGCTGGGCTACCGGGTCAGCGATGCCGCCTGCGTCGCCATTGCGATGCCGGAAAACGCCTATGCGACGGGCCGGTCCTATGGATCGGGCTGGGCCTGCCGGCGCGGGTATGAAGACGTCCGGGGAACCGCGTGCGTGGCGATCCCTTTGCCCGAACACGCGTTCCTGCGGGCCTCGGGCTATGACTGGCAATGCGAGCGCGGCTACCGTCAGGAACGCGAGGCCTGCGTGCCCATCGCCCTGCCCGACAACGCCTATCTCACCGACGACCCCTCGGGCACCGGATGGACCTGCGAGCGCGGTTTCACGGCCAGTTCCGGCGCCTGTGTTCCGATCGCCGTGCCCGAGAACGGCTATCTCACCAATGCCGATTACGGCGACGCCTGGGCCTGCGAGCGGGGCTTTTTCGAGATCGCGGGCCGCTGCGATCCCGTGGCGCTGCCCGAGAACGCCTTTCTGGACCCCGTCTCGTATGGGCCGGGATGGCGCTGTGAGCGGGGGTTTGAACCCGTGGACAACACCTGCGTGCGGATCGACCTGCCGGAAAACGCGCATCTCGAACAATCCGGGAACCGCTGGCGCTGTGATCGCGGCTTTCAACGCGCGGGCGAAGCCTGCGTGCTTGGGCGATAGCGCGTCCCGATCCAGGCGCGCGGTCGGCCTCGTGGGTCGGCGTTTGCGCCCCGCCGACCTGGTCCCCCCTTCTTCTGGAGAGCCCACATGCCCCCCACGATCCAGACGACCGCTGTCTTCCTGCGCCCCTTTCAACTGTCGCGGTTCAACGAGACCCTTCCCGCCGGAGAATACCAGATCGAGACCCAGCGGCTGAAACCTGCGGATTGGATCGGGCCGGGCGCATGGGCCTCGTCCGTGGTGGTCCGGTTGCCGCCGCGCGCCTCGCATCCCGGGCTCAGCCGGACGCTGACCGTGCCGCTTGCCGACCTGGAGCACGCGGTCGCCCGGGACAAGCTGACCGGCAAGCCGCTCAGGGATTTCTTTCTCGAGGAAATGCTGGCGGACCCGATGATCCGTCTTGTCATGCAGGCGGACGACGTGGCCGAACGGGACCTGCGCGACCTTTACGCCCCCCCGTCGGATCACCCGGTGCGCGCGCGCCGGCGCGGGATGGACGCCGGAACCGGGGACCCGCGCTATGGAAGTGCGCGGCCGGGGATCGGCGAATGACCGACGACCCGATCCCCCTGGACGGCCACAGGTCCGCCGCCGAACGGCACCGGACCGAACAGCGGCGGCGCCCCGCGAACAGCCCGGAACCGCTGGGGCCGCAACCGGGTCTGGACAGGCTGGACCACCATATGGGGGCGGGGCCTGCGCGGACCTGGGCCGAAGTCCTGGAAAAATGGCGCTTTCTTCTGGAACGCTACGCGACGACGCCCGAGGCCCGCGAGGAACGCCTTCAGAAACTCATCCAGCGCGCCTTGGGCGACATGGAACGACTGCGAAAACGCGAGGAGCGGACATGACGACCAGATCAGCCGACACCCCCTTTGGGGTGACCCGGGCGGCGGCCGACGTCGCCGCCGAACGAGTCTGCCTGAAATGCCGCGCGAGCTTTTGGAGCGAAGGCTTCGGCCAGCGGATCTGTTCCCGGTGCAAGGGGACGATGGCCTGGCGCTCGTCGGTTTCCGAGGGCAGCGGACAGGGCCGGCGCCGCGCGGGCGGACGGGGGGCCTAGGTCGCGCCGATGCCCTCTGTCACGATCACGCACGCGACCACGTATCGCTACAGAACCGAGGTCCCCCTGGGGCCGCACCGGCTGATGCTGCGCCCGCGCGAGACCCGCGATCTCAGCCTGGCGTCCTTTGACCTCGATATCCGGCCCGACGCCCGCATCGACTGGTCGCACGACGTGGCCGGCAACGCGATTGCGACGGCGCAGTTCGCCGTCCCCACAAGGATGCTGTCGATCCGGTCGAGCACCCGCGTGGATCTGCGCGCGCCGGTCTGGCCCGTGTTCCCGATCGCCGCCGACGCGGCGACGTATCCGTTCGTCTATGCCCCCGACGATCTGACCGACCTGGGCGCCCTCGTCATGCCCCAATATGCCGACGACACGGGCCGGTTGTCGCGCTGGGTCGAACGGTTTGTCATGGCGCGGCCGACGGACACGCTGGCCTTGCTGAAAGACATCAGCAACGGCATCACGGCCGGGATTTCCTACCAGAGCCGCGACACCGAGGGCACGCAGGGCCCGCTCGAGACCCTCGACAGGGGGTGGGGATCGTGCCGCGACTTTGCCGTGCTGTTCGCCGAGGCCGCCCGCACGCTCGGCTTTGGTGCGAGGCTGGTCTCGGGCTATCTGTTCAACCCCTCGGGGGCCTGGGTCGGCTCGGCTGGGGCAGGCTCAACCCACGCCTGGGTCGAAGTGTTCGTGCCCGGCGCGGGCTGGATCCCGTTCGACCCGACCAACCGGTCCGTCGGGTCCACCAATCTCATCCCCGTCGCCGTCGCGCGAAGGATCCAGCAGGTCGCACCCGTGACGGGCAGCTTCCACGGCCGATCCAGCGACCTGCTTTCCATGGACGTGTCCGTGGATGTCCGCGCACCCTGACCCGCCGGCCCCTCGCCGCCCCCACCGCGCGGGGAGGGGCGCCGCCGCCTGAAACCGGCGCGGGTGCTAGACCTTCTTGTCCAGGTGACGCGGGGGCGGCGTCGTTTGCGCCTGGAGATGCGGCGGCGGCGCGTCGATGCTGTCGCCGGCCGGTTCCAGCGCGGCGTCATCCGCGCTGGCTGTCCCGGTGTCGGCGGGCCAGCGTGACCCGGGCGCCTGCGCGGCCGAGTCGGCCAGACGGGCGCGAATATCCTCCAGCACGTTGACATCGAAACTGGGGGGCGGCCCCACGGGACGGTCGCGCATATTCTGGTTGCGCGCCTTTTCGGACAAGCCCGCGGGATCGACGGGCCGGGGCGCGCGGGCGCTTTCCAGCGGCGCGGCGGGCCGGGGCGCGCCTTGCGTGACCGAGGGCGCGGGGCTGTCGCGCGACACCGCGCCAACGGGCGAAACAGGGGACAGGAGGCTGGTCATGGCGAACCTCGTGGATGGATCACGATCCAATCCTAGCGCCGCTCGCTTAACTCCCTCTTAACACATAGCATTTTATGGAAAAAAGGCGCGCCCGCGGACGCGCCCCTCAGGCTTTCTTCACCCGATCCGGGCAGCGGATCAGCCGCGCAGAATCGACCGGCCGGCGTATTCGGCAACCTCGCCCAGCATTTCCTCGATGCGGATCAACTGGTTATACTTGGCCAGACGATCCGAGCGCGCCAGCGAGCCGGTCTTGATCTGCCCGCAGTTCGTCGCCACCGCCAGATCGGCGATGGTCGCATCCTCGGTTTCGCCCGAACGGTGCGACATGACGTTGGTGTAGCGCGCACGATGGGCCATATCGACCGCCTGCAAGGTTTCGGTCAAGGAACCGATCTGGTTCACCTTGACCAGCATCGCATTGGCGACGCCGGCATCGATCCCGCGCTTCAGCCGCTTGGGGTTGGTCACGAACAGATCGTCCCCCACCAGTTGCACCGTGCCGCCCAGCGCGTCGGTCAGCATCTTCCAGCCGTCCCAATCGTCCTCGGCCATGCCATCCTCGATCGAGATGATCGGATAGGCGGCGCAGAGCTTCGCCAGATACTCGACATTCTCGGCCGAGGTCAGGCTCAGCCCCTCGCCCTTCATCTCGTATTTGCCACCCTTGAAATACTCGGTCGAGGCGCAGTCGAGCGCGAGATGGATATCCTCGCCCGGTCTGTAACCCGCCTTTTCGATCGATTTCAGGATCAGGTCCAGCGCGGCGGTGGTGCTGGACAGGTTCGGCGCAAAGCCCCCCTCGTCGCCCAACCCCGTGGACAGGCCCTGCGCGCTGAGTTCTTTCTTCAGCGTGTGGAACACCTCGGAGCCCATGCGCACCGCGTCGCGGATATTGTCCGCCGACACCGGCATGATCATGAATTCCTGGATGTCGATCGGATTGTCGGCATGTTCGCCGCCGTTGATGATGTTCATCATCGGCACCGGCAGCACGCGGGCCGAGGTGCCGCCGACATAGCGATAGAGCGGCTGGCCGGTCGCATCCGCGGCCGCCTTGGCCACCGCCAGCGAGACGCCCAGGATCGCGTTGGCGCCCAGACGCCCCTTGTTCTCGGTGCCGTCCAGTTCGATCAGCGCGCGGTCGATGGCGACCTGCTCGGTCGCGTCGATGCCGACCAGCGCCTCGGCGATCTCGCCGTTGACGGCCGCGACCGCGTGCAGAACGCCCTTGCCCATGTAGCGCGCCTTGTCGCCGTCGCGGCGCTCGACCGCTTCATGCGCCCCCGTCGAGGCCCCCGACGGAACCGCCGCGCGGCCCATGGTGCCGTCTTCCAGGATCACGTCCACCTCGACCGTCGGGTTGCCCCGGCTGTCCAGGATCTCGCGGCCGATGATATCGAGGATGGTGGTCATTCTGGCGCCCCTCATGGCTGTGGTTTGGCGCCTCTATACTGCGTGCACTGTGGCGATAAAAGGGCGCGGGCGCCGGTTACCGCCACCGTTAGCGCCGCTTCACCGCGATCTCGCGCATCAGCGTATAAAGCCCGGCCAGAACCACCAGTGCAGCGCCGGCCAGCATCCATCCATCGGGGCGTTCGCCAAAGACCAGCACCCCCAGCAGCATGGCAAAGACCAGCCGCGCATAGCGAAACGGCGTGGTCGCCGCGATCGAGCCGGTGCGCGTCGCCATCACCAGTGCCGCATAGGCCAGAACCCCGAATACCGTCGCGCCCAGCAGCATCAGCCATTCCAGCGCGTCGGGCGCGACCAGCCCCTCGCCGCGCAGCGCCAGCAGCAGCAGGCCGCTGGGAAACAGCGCCAGAAACCCCCAGAACGACAATTGCAGGGACGCCACCCCGGGCGGCACCTTGCGCGTGGCGATGTCGCGCGCGCTGAGAACGAAGACCGCAGCCAGCGGGATCAGCGCCAGTTGGTCGAAACCGCCGGCCCCAGGGCGCAGGATCATCAGCACACCCACCAGCCCGACGACGATCGCGCTCCAGCGTCGCCAGCCGACGGGCTCGCCCAGAAACACCGCCGCGCCCAGCGTCACGGTCAGGGGCATCGCCTGCAGGATCGACGACACGACGCTGAGGGGCACCAGCGCCACACCCAGGATCATGCACGTCGCAGCAAAGACCTCGGCCAGGTTGCGCACCAGGACGGCCCCGCGCACGGCCTGCCGGCTCACCAGGGGCAGGCGGCGGCGACGCAGCATCAGGCCAAAGACCAACGCGCCGCCAAAACCGATGGTCAACGAGATCTCGCCCGCGGGAATCCGCTGCGCGAGGGTCTTGATCAGCGCGTCCTGCAACGCGAATCCCCCCATCGACAGGACCATCATCAAAGGGCCTTGCAGGCGATTCATGGCGGTGGTCCTTGGATCATGGGGCGCGCGAACGGGCGAAACGGGCTTGACCCTGCCACGCGCGCGCGGTTCAGTCGAGGCGATAATTCACAGGTTCACCACCAGGAGGTCCTTTTTGCAGCGCCGCTCCCTCGATACTGCCGGCTTCTGGATGATGCTCGGCCTCGCCGTGCTGTTCAGCGTGAACAACGTGCTGATCAAGCTGGGAAATGGCGGCTTGCAGCCGGCTTTCTTCGCGGGTGCGCGCTCGGCCGTGGCGCTGGTGGCGCTCAGCGGCTGGATGGTCTGGCGCGGGATCTCGTTCCGCCCCGATCTGTGGCGCGAGGGGCTGATGGCCGGGCTGCTCTTTTCGTCCGAGTTCCTGTTTCTCTTCGTCGCGCTCGATCACACCAGCGTCGTGCACGCCTCGTCGATCTTCTACGCCATGCCGATCTGGCTGGCGCTGGCGGCGCATTTCCTGTTCCCCGGCGAACGGCTGACCCCCGTGCGCCTGCTGGGCTTCCTGCTGGGTTTTGCCGGCGTCGTCCTGTCGCTGACCGGGCGCGGCGGCGGCACCGGCGGCGACGGCGGGCTTTTGGGCGACCTGGCGGCGCTGGTCGCCGGCATGTCCTGGGCCGGCATCGTCGTCGTCTCGCGCAAGACCCGCTTCGGCCAGAGCGCGGCGGAAACGCAGATCTTCTGGCAGGTCGTGATCTCGGCACCCCTGCTCTGCGCGCTGTCGCCGCTGTTCGGCCTGCCACTGGTGCGCGACTTCGACGCGCTTCAGGCGGTGCTGCTGCTGGTTCAGGGGGTGGGGGTGGTGACCGTCGGCTTCGTGCTGTGGTTCTGGCTGATCGGCCGCTACCAGGCGGGCACCGTCGCCAGCTTCAGCTTCCTCACGCCGGTGCTCAGCGCGCTGCTCGGCTGGCTCCTTCTGGGCGAGGCGGTCGGCACGACCACGCCTGTCGCGCTGGCCTTGCTGATCGGCGGCCTTGTCCTCATCAACCGCCGCCCCCGCGCCTGAGGCCGGCACCCTGGGCTAGGCTGCGCCCAACGCCTCGTCCAGCAGCGCCGCGAGGGCATCGCGCGGCACGTTCGAGGTGACGAAACTCTCGCCGATGCCCCGGGCCAGGATGAACCGCATCCGGCCGTCCTGAACCTTCTTGTCCTGCGCCATCAGCGCGATCAGCGCCTCGCGCCCCGGCAGATCGCCCGGGATGTCCCGCAACCGCCGCGTCATGCCCATCGTGGCCAGATGCGCGGCGACGCGCTCGGGGGCCTCCTGCGCGCACAGGCCCAGCCGCGCCGACAGGTCGAACGCCAGCAGGCAGCCGATCGCCACCCCCTCGCCATGCAGCAGCCGATCACTGTAGCCGGTGGCGTTTTCCAAAGCATGGCCAAAGGTGTGCCCGAGGTTCAGCAGCGCGCGTTCGCCCTGCTCGGTCTCGTCCCGCTCGACGATCCCGGCCTTCATCGCCACCGCGTGGCGCACGGCCTCTTGCCGCAGCGCCTT
Source organism: Rhodobacter sp. (assembly GCA_020637515.1). NCBI lineage: Bacteria > Pseudomonadati > Pseudomonadota > Alphaproteobacteria > Rhodobacterales > Rhodobacter > Rhodobacter sp. Next base: position 155,867 of record JACKKG010000002.1, read on the forward strand.
GTCGCCGCGGGCCAGCGCCGGGCCATGCGTTTCCAGCCATTCGAAATAGCGCGCATCGCCCAGCAGCCCGTATTTCACCACCTCGCCGTAGCCCGCCAGGAAATCGCGCGCCGGCAGCGTGTCCAGCGCGTCGATATCGGCCAGCACCAGGCTGGGTTGGTGAAACGCGCCGACAAGGTTCTTGCCCTGTCGCGTGTTGATCCCGGTCTTGCCTCCCACCGAACTGTCCACCTGCGCCAACAGACTGGTCGGAATCTGCACGAAGCGCACGCCGCGGCGCATCACCGCCGCGGCGAATCCCACCAGATCGCCGATCACGCCGCCGCCCAGCGCAACCACCATGTCGCTGCGCTCGATCCTGGATTCCAGCAGCCATTCGACCGTGCGTTCGAAATGGGACCAGCTTTTGGTCCCCTCGCCGGGAGGCAACACCAGCGCCTCGGCGGCGAGGCCGGCCTCGGCCAGCGCGGCGCGCAGCGGCGCAAGGTGCAGCGCGCCGACCGTTTCCTCGGTCACGATCGCCACCCGCTTGCGGCGCAGCAGCGGCGCGATCTCGGCCCCGGCGCGGGCGATAAGCCCCTGGCCCACGCGCACCTCATAGGACCGCTCGCCCAATCGGACGGGCACGGTATCGACGGCGGGGGCGGTCATGGCGGGTCTCCGGGGTCAGGTCAGGGTCAGCACATCGGCGCGCGAGGCCAGCGCCTCGATCACTTTTTGCGACGTGGTTTCAATGGCATAATCGGCTGTCGTCAGCACGGTCAGGTCGGCTTGCGCGTAGGCCGGCTCGCGCGCCTGCATCAGTTCGGCCAGGGTGCGCCGGGGATCGGCCGTGCGCAGCAGCGGGCGCGAATCCTTTCGCCGCACGCGCTGCCACAGCGTTTCGATATCCGCCTTCAGCCAGACCGACACCCCGTCGCGCGAGATCCGCGCGCGCGTCTCGGCCCTGAGGAATGCGCCGCCCCCGACCGACAGCACGCAGGGCGTGCCATCCAGCAGGCGGGCGATGACCTGGGCCTCCTTGTCGCGAAAGAAGGCCTCGCCGTCGCGGGCAAAGATCTCGGCGATGGTGGCATTGGCGGCGCGCTCGATCTCGGCGTCGGAATCGAGGAACGGCACCCCCAGATCCGTCGCCAGCGCCTTGCCGACCGCGGATTTTCCGGCCCCCATCATCCCTACCATGACCACCGTCTTTTTCAGCGTCGCACGCATGACCCCGTCCCGGACCCGCATCACAAGCGGGCGATTTTTCGCTTTGTGTCCCTGAATGGCGTGATCTCGCGCCGAGTTCCAGTTATAAAACGCGTGAACGGGTGGCGTGCATGCCCGAACGAGGACCAAGAGCGAAGGATACGACCCCCATGTCCCGATACGACGACGGCCCCGGCGTGATCGGCTACCTGCTGCGCCTGGTGCTGCTCCTGGTGCTGCTGGGTGGCGTGGGGTTCCTGGCCTTCGCCTATTTCGGCGACCTCAGCCGCCAACCCGAACCGCGCAGCCTGCCGGTCGAATTGCCGCAGGGCTGATGCCGATGGCGCGCCTGGGCACCCTGGTCGATTCGGCTTGCGCCCTGGTGGCGGTGGCGCTGCTCTGCGCGCCCGGCATGGGCCTGGCGCAAAGCGGATCGCCGCTGTCCGCCATCGACTGGCTGCGCCAGTCCGGCAGCGCGCCGCAACCCGGCGCCTATCCGGTGACGCCGCCCAACGCGGGCGCCGACGCGGGCGCGATCTCGGTGCGCGCGCTCGACGCCCTGCGGCCCGAGGCCGTCGGCCTTTATCCCGCCGCCCGTGTCGGCCTGCCCGAGGCGATCTGGGGCCCCACCCCCGCCGGGACGCTGGCCGACCTGATCCTGGACCTGCCCACCGACATGCTGCCGGCGCTGCGCGACCTCAGCCTGCGCCTGCTGCTGGCCGAATTCACCGCGCCGCTGCCCACCGCGGGCGCGCTCAGCGCCTCGCCCGATTTCCTGTTGGCGCGGATCGACAAGCTGGTGGAATTCGGTGCGCTCGACCAGGCGGCGGCGCTGCTCGACACGCTGGATTCGCCCGAGCCCGTGCTCAGGCTCAGGCGGTTCGACATCGGCCTGCTTCTGGGCGACGAACACGCGGCCTGCCCGCCCGTCCTGCGCCCCGAACCTCCGATCGGTGACGACGCGGCGCTGGTGTTCTGCCTATCGCGTGCGGGCGAATGGGATGCCGCCGACGCGCGCCTGGTGGCGGCGACCGAAAGCGGCCGCATCGCCCCCTATCTGGCCGACCTGCTGGCGCAGTTCCTCAACGACGAGGACAGTCTGCCCGGCGCGGTCACCTTGCTTCCTCCGCCGGCGGGCACGCCCGAGCCGCTGACCTGGCGCCTGCGCGAGGCGACGGGCGACGCGATCCCGACCCTGGGCCTGCCGGTGGCCTATGCCCATGCCGACCTGCGCGGCACCATCGGCTGGCGCGCGCAGATCGAAAGCGCCGAACGCCTGGTGCGGGCCGGCGCGCTGCCCCCCAACCGCCTGCTGGGGTTGTATACCGAACGGCGGGCGGCGGCGTCGGGCGGGATCTGGGAACGGGTCAGCGCGGTTCAGGCGCTGGACACGGCCCTGCGCGCGAACGACGCCGAGGCCGCAGGCCGCGCACTGGTCGCCGCCTGGCCGCTGATCCAGGCCGGCGAGCTCGAGGTCGCCGCCGCCGACCTGTTCGGGCGCGCCCTGGGGCAGATGGCCCTGCCGCCCGACGCGCGCGCGATCGCCTTTCGCATGGGGCTGCTGACCAACGATTACGAGCTTGTGGCGCTGGGTCTCGACCCCGGGCGCGCCAGCCCTGAGGACGCCTTTCTGGCGGCCCTTGCGCGCGGGACGGACCCGGCGCGCGCGGGCGAAATGCCGGGCGAGTTGGCCGAGGCCGTCGCGCTGGCCTTTGGCCCCGAACCACCCCTTCCCGATGGCCTGGCCGACCGTCTGGCCCAGGGCCGCCTGGGCGAAGAAATCCTGCGCACGCTGGCCGATCTGGGCGGGCCCGGCGACCCGCGCCTGCTGGCGCAGGGGCTGGCCGCGCTCAGGGCAATGGGGCTCGAGGATGCGGCGCGGCAGGTGGCGCTGCAAAGCCTGCTGCTGGAGCGGCGCGGCTGATGCCGGGGGCCGGCGACTCGCGATGGATCTCGGCCTTTCTCGAGGCGATCGCCGCCGAAAAGGGCGCCGCGCGCAACACGCTTCTGGCCTATGGGCGCGATCTGGGCCATGCCTCGGACTGGCTGGCGGATCGCGGCCGCACGCTGGAAACCGCGACACAGGACGATCTCGAATCCTACCTGGTCGCGCTGGATGCCGAGGGCATGGCCCGGGCGACCCGGGCGCGACGGCTGTCGTCCCTGAAGCAATTCTACCGCTTCGCCCATGACGAGGGCACGCGCGCCGACAACCCGGCGCTGCGCATTGACGGGCCGGGTCGGGCCCGGCGTCTGCCCGGAACCCTGACCGAGTCCGAAGTGTCGCGGCTGCTGGACTGCGCGCGCGACCATGGCGCGGACCCCGCCACCCGCGCCCGCAACGCCTGCCTGTTCGAACTGCTTTATGCCGCCGGGCTCAGGGTCAGCGAACTGGTCGGCCTGCCCCATGCGGCACTGCGCGGCGCGCCCGAAATGCTGATGGTGCGCGGCAAGGGCGGCAAGGACCGCATGGTGCCGCTGTCCGATCCCGCGCGCACCGCCGCCGCCGTCTGGCTGACGCATCGCGACGCGGCCGAGGCCGCGCTTCGCGCCAGAGGCGGCGCCGCGTCGAAATTCCTGTTCCCCGCGCGCGGCGCCGAGGGGCACATGACCCGCGTTCGCTTTCACGGCCTGGTCAAAGAGGTCGCGGCCCGCGCCGGTCTGGACCCCGAGCGCGTCAGCCCGCATGTGCTGCGCCACGCCTTTGCCACGCATCTTCTGGCCGGCGGTGCGGATCTCAGGGTGATCCAGACCCTGCTGGGGCACGCGGACCTGGGCACGACCGAAATTTATACCCACGTTCTGGACGACCGCCTGCGCGCGCTGGTGATGGATCACCACCCGCTCGCCCGTGACTAGGCGCGGTTACGAGTGTTCCTCGGCTGCCGTCGCGGCCAGCGCCTGGTTGAAGGCTTTCAGCGCGTCCACGTGGCTCAGGCTGCCGATCGGCACCGGCGTGCCCTCGGGCCCGGCGACGGTGACCGCCAACAAGGTCGCGCCCCGGTCCTCGAACAGGCGCAGGGCCGACTTGAGCCGGGCGCCGGAATCCAGCGACAGGCCTTGCGCGACCATCTCGGCCAAGGCGGCAAGGTCGGGCGTGCCGGGCGTGCCCGGCCGGTGGGTGACATGCGCGATGCCGACCATTTGCAGCAGATATTCCTGCGGCCCCTCGGCGATGCGCACATCGCGCCGCGCCAGTTGCGACAGAAAGAACGAGCGTTTCACAAAGCGGCTGGCAACCGCCGTCGCGGTCGAGATCGCCGCCATCACCGCGATCGCGGTCTGCCAGTCGCCGGTCAGTTCGAAGACGATCAGCGTGGTCGAAACCGGCGCCCCCAGCACCGAAGCCGCCACCGCGCCCAGCCCGGCCAGGGCATAGGTCGTGGCGCTGCCGGAAAAGCTGGGGATCAGGTCGGTGGCGATCAGGCCAAAGGCCAGCCCCGTCAGCGACCCCACCACCAGCGCCGGCGAGAAGATGCCACCCCCCATGCGCCCGCCCAGCGTGATCGACACCGCCGCCACCTTGGCCACGGCAATGCCCACGGCTGCCGCCAGCGTCAACTGCCCGGTCAGGGCCCAGGTCGTCACCTCGTAGCCGATACCGATCACCGCCGGCGAGACGAGGGACAGCACCCCGACCAGCAGCCCCGCCACCGCCGGGCGCAGCCAGCGCGGCAGTCCGGTGCGGGCCTGCACGGCGTCGCCGATGTCCTCGACCCAGAAGATCGCGACCATCATCACCACCGCCACGACACCGCTGACCAGCCCCAGGATCAGAAACGCCGGCAATTCCCAATAGAAGGCCAGCATGGTGTTGACCGGCAAGGTGAACTCGGCCACGTCCCCGAACTGAAGCCGGTTCACCACCGTGCCCATGACCGAGGCAATGGCGATCGGCGCGAAGGCGTGCAGCGCATAGTGGCGCAGCACCACCTCCATCGCAAAGATCGTGCCGGCGATGGGCGCATTGAACGACGCCGACACCGCCCCCGCCACCGCGCAGCCCAGCAGGTCGCGCCCGGTGATGCCGTCCGCGTCGATACGGCTGGCAACCCAGGTCCAGATCGTTGCCGCCAGGTGCACGACCGGCCCCTCGCGCCCCGACGATCCCCCCGTGCCCAGCGTGATCAGCGACGCCGCCGCCGAGGCCACCCCCTCGCGGATCTCGACCCGGCCATTGCGCAGCGCCGCGCCCTCGATCACGTCGGCGACCGCGCGCACCCGGCCGTCGGGGGTGAACCGGTGCAGGATCAGTCCGACCGCCAGCCCCCCCAGCGCGGGCGGCCACACCAGGTGATACCAGGGCAGCGTGGCCGCGAAACTGTGCAGATGCGCGACGTCCTGGGTGTTGTAGATCACGCGTTGCAGACGCTCGATCCCCAGCCGGAACAGCAGCGCGGCAAGCCCCGCCAGGCCGCCGATCATCAGCGCGATGAACCAGAACCGCGCCTGCGCCGGACCACTGTGGCGCAGCGTGCGCCAGGTCTGGCGCAGGGTCGGGCGATGGGGCCAGGCGGACTCGGTCAGGGGCAACTTCATCGCCGGAAGTGGCCCCCAGGGCTGGCAAGACGCACGAATGACCGAACCATGACCCCAACCCTGCACCGGCCCGGATCCACGCTCCGGGGTTTTCACTGCCAGTTAGAAGCGACGCCCGGCGATTCGTCCAGCCCGGCGCCGCAGACGGTCAGGTGCGATAGTCGCGCAACACCGAGGCCGCGATGGCATCGCGCGTCAGAACGCCGATGACGTTCTCGGGGCGCGGGATCGCCTTGGCCGGCAACACCAGCAGCGCGGCGTGATCGCGGTCGGCCATGCGGGTCATGGCGTGTTGCAGAAAGCTCGACTCCTGCGCGTAGCCGACGGGCGCGATGATCGGACCGTGGCGTTTGGTCGGGTCCTCGGGGTGGACGCGCACGATGCCGACGACATTGCGCCCCTCGGTAACCACGGCATAGACGCGCTCGGGGCCCAGATCGGTATCGACCTGCCCGCTGTCGCCCAGTTCGCTGCGTTCCAGCACTGCGACCACGGGCTGCATCAGTTCCCGGATGATGCGGATCGAGAAGCTGTGCGACCGGCTTTCGCGGGGAATGTGGTGGCCGCGGCGGGTCAACTTGGTGGTGTAGATGTCGTCCTCGGACAGTTTGCGCCGCATTCCCAGCGCGCAGACCACGGCGATGATCGCGGCGACGGTGATCGTGTAATCGCCCGTCATCTCGAAGATCATCATGATCGAGGTCAGCGCAGCCCCGGTCGAGGCCCCGACAATCGCCGCCATGCCGATCACCGCGAAGGTCACCGTGTGAAAACCCAGGTGCGGAAAGGCCAGGTCCAGCAACCCGCCGAACGCCCCGCCCAGCGCCGCGCCCAGGAACAGCGACGGCGAGAACACCCCGCCCGACGCCCCGGCGCTGAGCGACACCGACGTCGCCAGCAGTTTCAGCGCGAACAGCAGCAGCAGGAAGCCGGGCGCGGCGAGTTGGCCGGTCAGGATCGACTCGATCGTGGCATAGCCGACGCTTTCGGTGTGATACTGCCCCGTGGTCTGCAACAAGACGTAGAACAGCACGCCCAGCCCCAGCATCCCGATGACGTTCTTGACGTAGGGGTTCAGCTTCCAGCTGTCGAACAGGTCCTCGGTCCGGTAGAGGACCTTGACGAACAGCCATGCCGCCAGGCCAGCGATGAAGCCGAAGATCACGTAAAGCGGCAGCATGTCCACGCTGAGCGGCACGAACAGATCGGGGCGCTGGTGCGCGGCCAATTGAAAGGCCGGCTCCATGCCGAAGGCCAGGCGCCCGACATAGGTTGCGGTGCCGGTGGCCATGACCACGGGCAGCATGGTGCGCGCGCTGAATTCGGGCAGCATCAGTTCGACGGCGAACATCACCGCGCCCAGCGGTGTATTGAAGGTGGCGGCGATACCGGCGCCCGCGCCGGCGGCGACCATCGTGATGACCTGCCAGCGCCGCAGACGAAAGGCGCGCCCCAGCACCGACCCGATCCCCGAGCCGATCTGGATGATCGGCCCCTCGCGCCCGACCGAGGCGCCCGACCCGATCGACAGCGCCGAGGCCAGCGATTTCACCATCACCACCGGCCAGCGGATATGGCCGCCACGGTAATAGATCGCGTCCATCACCTCGGGAACACCGTGGCCCTTGGCCTCGGGGGCAAAGTTGCGCACCAGCCACAGCACGATCACCCCGCCCACCACCGGCGCCAGGATCACCAGCGGCCCATAGGGCGAAGGCGGCGTGGGAATATTGGCGTCGTAACTGAACGAGAAGATCCCCAGGAAGAAGAAGTTGTGAATGACCGAGATCAGATAGCGCAGAAGGATCGCGCCGATGCCGGTCACGACGCCGATGATGACCGCGATCAGGCTCAGTGCGATGACGGACACGCGCCGCTGGTCGTCGTCCGGACCGTGCAACAGGGCGTCGGCGTCTTTGGTCGTGCTATCGGTCATCGGCAGAGTCCGGCAATTGTCGTTTTCGGCGGTAAGGGCTATGGTCCCGTCAGGCTGGCCGCCGACCGCCCCGGACATCATGCCTTTCAGCTACGCCTTTGCGGCCGAAGATGCAAAGGGTCTGACGGACGGGCGCCCCCCGCGGCCCAGGAAACCGGAACCGGAGAGAGCACATGAAGACCCCGCAATCCCTGCGCCTGAAGCGCCCGCGTCGGGTTCAGATCTTGTCGGCGGGGGTGTTTTTGCTGGCGGGCGTCGTCTATTTCGGCACGCTGCACGCCATGGATGGCCGGGCCGAGGCCTATTTCCGCCAGTTGCGCCAAAGCGATCCGGCGCTCTATCTGACGCAGGTGCGCGAGGCGCAGGGCTTCGATACGTTCCTCACCGAATACCGCATCCTGAACAACTACGAGGATTTCCACCAGGCCCCGCCGAATTTCCTGGTCGGCCGCTGGACCCTGCGCCCCGAACCGATTCGCCTGAGCCCGGGCACCGCGCCCTCCGAATGCAGCGACCCGGTGACGCTGGATTACGGTCTGTTCCTGCAACTGGAAACCGGCGGTGTCGCGTTGCCGGTCAGCTACCGGATCGAGGGCAAGACCGTTGAAATGCGCATCGCTCCCGACAGCGTGGTGCCGATCGAGCTGGTCAGCTATGGTGCGCAGCTCGATCATATCGCCTTTACCGCGCCGGGGCGTGACGCGGTATCCTATGGCTATCTCTGCGGCCGCTGAGCGACGCGACCGGCTGGCGCGCGGAACCGCTGCGCGCTAGGCTTCCCCGACAGACACTTGGGGGGCACCGACATGACCACGACCGCCGACGACGCCTTTGCCGCGCTTGGCACGCTTCTGGGCGAACGCCTGAATCGCTCGCAATCCGATCGTGATCTGCATGGGCGGTCCGAAAGCCATTTCAACGACATGCCCCCCGATGCCGTGGTCTATCCCGAAACCACCGACGAGGTGGCCGCGATCGTGCGGATCTGCGCCGCCGCCGGCCTGCCGCTGATCGGCTGGGGCGCCGGGACCTCGCTCGAAGGGCACGCGCTGGCGCCCCGGGGCGGCGTTACCGTGGATTTCAACCGCATGAATCGCGTGCTCGACATCGCCCCCGAGGACATGGTGGTCACAGTCCAGCCCGGGGTCACGCGCGAACAGCTCAACACCGAACTGCGGTCCACGGGCCTGTTCTTTCCCATCGACCCCGGTGCGAACGCCTCGCTCGGGGGGATGACCTCGACCCGGGCGTCGGGCACGACCGCGGTGCGCTACGGCACGATGCGCGCGAACGTGCTGGCGCTCGAGGTGGTGCTGGCCGACGGCCGCGTCATCCGCACCGGCACGCGGGCGCCGAAATCTTCGACCGGGTATGACCTGACGGCGCTGTTCGTCGGCGCCGAGGGCACGCTGGGCCTGATTACCGAGGTCACGCTGAAGCTGCATGGCCAGCCCGAGGCCGTGCGCGCCGCGGTCTGCGCCTTTGACAGCATGGCGGGCGCGGTGGACGCGGTGATCGCGACGATCCAGTCGGGCATTCCCATGGCGCGGATCGAATTCGTCGATGCCGCCGCCGCCGCCGCCTTCAACCGCGCGGCCAGCACCGGCTGGCCGAACGCCCCGCACCTGATGGTCGAATTCCACGGATCGACCCAGGGGGTCGAGGAACAGGTGCAGCGCTTTGCCGAGATCGCCACCGAATTCGGCGCGCAGGATTTCCGTTGGGCGGCCAAGGCCGAGGAACGCACGGCCCTGTGGGCCATGCGGCACAACGCCTATCGTTTTACCTTGCAGGCGTTCCCGGGATCGGACCCGGTGACGACCGACATCTGCGTGCCGATCTCGCGCCTGGCCGAGGCGGTCGAGGAAACCGCGGCCGAGATCGCCGCTTCGGGCATTCCCGGGCCGATCGTCGGACATGTGGGTGACGGCAATTTCCACGCGCTGCTCTTGCCGCGCGCGGGCGACGCGGCGGAATGGGCGACGGCCCAGCGGCTGGCCGGGAACATGGCCGAACGCGCGCTCAGGCTGGGGGGCACCGTGTCGGGCGAACACGGCATCGGCCTGGGAAAAACCAAATACATGCGCAAGGAACACGGCGACGGCTGGGACGTCATGGGCGCGATCAAGGCCGCGCTGGACCCGGACGGGCTGATGAACCCCGGCAAGCTGCTGCCCGGGAACTGACACGCGAACGGGGGGCCAGAGCCCCCCGTTCCAGTGCCTCGCGGTGTGCCGTGACCGCCCGCGCGTCAGCCGAAGGCGTCGGGCTCGGACGCCTTGCGCTGGGCGACATAGGCGGCAAGCGCCTCGTTGATGGCCGGGTCCAGCGCCGGCGCCTGATAGTCGCGCAGCAGCTTCTTCACCCGCACATCGGCCAGCGTCGCGCTGTCGCGCGCGCCTTCCTCTTCCCAGGTTTCGAAGGGTTTGTAATCCAGCACATCCGTCCGCCAGAAGGCGGTCTTGAAATTCGCCTGGGTATGCGCGCAGCCCAGATAATGGCCGCCCGGGCCGACCTCGCGGATCGCCTCCATCGCCTGGCCGTTGTCATCCATCGAGATGCCCTTGGCCAGGTGGTGCAGCGTGCCCAGTTGGTCGGCGTCCAGCACGAATTTCTCGTAGGACGACACCAGCCCGCCCTCGAGCCAGCCGCAGGCGTGCAGCATGAAGTTCACGCCCGCCAGCAACGCCATGTTCAACGAGTTCGCGGTCTCGTATGCGGCCTGCGCGTCGGGCAGTTTCGAGCCGCAGAACGACCCGCCCGAGCGGTAGGGCAGCCCCATGCGCCGCGCCAGCTGGCCCGCGCCATAGGTGATGTGCGCCGCTTCCGGCGTGCCAAAGGTCGGCGCGCCCGAGTTCATGTCGATCGAGGTGACGAAGGCCCCGAAGATCACCGGCGCGCCCTTGCGGATCAACTGGCTGTAGGCGACGCCGGCCAGAACCTCGGCCAGCACCTGGGTCAGCGTGCCCGCGACCGTGACCGGCGCCATCGCACCGCCGACGATGAAGGGCGAGATGATCGCCGCCTGGTTGTGGCGCGCATAGACCTCCAGCGCGCCCATCATCGTGCTGTCGAAGGTCAGCGGCGAGTTGATGTTGATGAGCGAGGTCATGACGGTGTTCTGTTCGACGAAATCGTCGCCGAACAGGATCTTCGACATCTTGACCGAATCCTCGGCCCGCACGGGTTCCGTGACCGATCCCATATAGGGTTTGTCGGACAGGGTCATGTGCGCCATCAGCATGTCCAGGTGGCGCTTGTTCACCGCGATGTCCGTCGGCTCGCACACCGTCCCGCCCGAGTGGTGCAGCCACTTGGACATGTAGCCCAGCTTCACGAAGTTGCGGAAGTCCTCCATCGTGGCATAGCGGCGGCCGCCCTCGTTGTCGCGCACGAAGGGCGGGCCGTAGACTGGCGCCAGCACCAGACCCTTGCCACCGATCTCGACGTTG